>JAFUKS010000049.1 GCA_017473445.1 Lachnospiraceae bacterium | reverse complement strand
TCCCACAGTCTTATACCAGGGAGAACGATGTCTCCATCCTTCCTGCTCCCGTTCTTCAATAGCCTCATTCACCACATCCCATGCATAAATAACACCGGGATACTCAGTCTGTACAAAGGTAAGTACATCCCGGATATAATTCTCCATACGCACCAGCATGGTCTCTCGGCTGGCCAAGGGAGCTTCCTCCTCCATGCTGTACTCCTCCTTGAAAAACCACAGAGGGGTCTGATTATGCCATACCAGAGTATGTCCGCGAACAGGAATTCCACTTTCCCGTGCAAAGCCCAGATATTTGCGGGCTATGGAAAAATTCAATGCCGCATGATCATGATACTGCTTGGGATTTTCCAGATTTTCCTTCCAATCCATCATGTGCATAGGCTTCATTCCATTCTCAGCAGTAATGGAATTATAATGCTTTCTCAGCTCTGCCTTAGCCTCATCAGACTCCATATTGTCTTTATTTACGGACGTACCGATTTTGAAATAGGGTGCATAAATATCCTTCAAGCTCATAATGATCCCTCCTCTTATCTTGTGTATCGTTTTACAATAAGTATTACACTTTATGCTCAATTTTGCAATGTAGTTTTTTGTAAAGCCTCCCTTAGGCATGGGAAAATAGTCCTAGTGTGCCAAAAAACGCCCAAAATCAAACTTTTTCTCATTGTATTCTTTTTCAAGGTCTGCTACACTTGCTCTGGGGGTTTGTTATATAATTAACAGTGTTCTTTTTTCTATCCTTCTGTTGAAAGCAATAGTTGTATAAAAACCTTATCCTGTTACACCCGAGAAAATAATTTAATATACGCCAGATAATAAGTACAGACATCAAATTTTTACGACAAGGAGTGTAATTATGAACAAGGACATCATTATTATCGGTGCCGGCCCGGCCGGATTATGGGCAGCAGCAGAACTTGCAGACAGGGGACAGCAGGTTACCGTCATTGAGCTGAAAAAGAGCATGGATACGCTTTCCCGTGCCTGCTCCACACAGTTCATACTGGACAGCGACTACGAGGGGGAAGGCGTGGAAGTCCGGGAAGGGGAGCTGTATTTTCCCAAAAGTAACTTTTCAGTACCTTATACCGGAGCTCTGATTCCGGTAAACAACAAGTATTATCATTCACCTAAGGATCATGTCATCCGTTTTGCCCGTGATAACGGCAATGAGCCTTTCTCTTACAAATTCGACAAGGAGAAGATGCTGAAGGATTTGTATGAATTGTGTATCCAGAAGGGTGTAAAATTCCTTATGGGCACCACTGCTATCGGCGGTAAGGATACGGGCGATGGTGTAGAGGTAGAAATCCGCAACAAAGAGGGCGTGCAGACCATTACCGGCTCTAAGCTGATTATCGCAGAAGGCGTTAACGCCAGCATGTGCCAGGTTTTCGGTCTCAACGAGACTCGTATGCATATGGCTACTGCACTGTGTCTGAAATTCATTATGGAGGGAATTACCGGCGTCGAGGACAATAGCTGGAATCTGTACTATGGCCGTGCTTACCACTCCAATGCAGCTGTCATCATCGGTCCCAGTCTCTATGGGGACGGTATCTATGAAGTGACCATTTCCGGTGACAAGGTCAATACTCCGGAGCAGATTTTTGAAAACTTCACCACCAACAGCCCCATGGCCAAGAATTTCAAGAATGCCAAGCTGGTAAAAAAGATGGGCTGCTTTGTAAAGGCCTTTAATGCTCTGGCAACTCCCTGCAAGGGTAATGTCATCGCCATCGGCGATGCTACCGCCATGGTAGAGGTAGAAGTACAGGGTGCTTTCCTGTGCGGTCACCACGCAGCCAAGGCAGTAGTCAAGGAATTAAATGGCGAAAAGGGCTGGGAGGAATACACCAAGTGGTGGCAGGATTCCTTTGAATTTAACAGTAGCGATTACATGCGTGTAGCACAGGGCTATGCACTGGTGCCTGTGTACACAGACGATGAGCTGGATTATCTGTTCTCCCTGGTAGAGGGCGAATGTCTCTACGGAACCTACAGCCAGTACAAGACTCCCAAGCTGATTTGGGACAGCATCCATCAGCATGACGACACCATCAAGGCGGAGCGTCCTGAGCTGTATGCAAAGATGGAGAAGATGAATCAGATGTCATTGGCGGATTCGTTTAATAAATAAAGAAAAGAGGAACCGGGAAGTGCAAAGCACTTCCCGGTGTTTTGATTAATGGTTTATTGTTTTGAATACATCGCATCATTTCTCGAAAGGAGGTATACGCAGTACTGGTTCCGGAATTTCTATCCCGTCCTCAAGAGCAGCCTCCAGCCAAGCCCGCTTGGCATCTGCCGCATTGTTCATAGCTCTTTCGCGAGTTTCCCCACAAGTAATACAGCCCGGCAAATCCGGATAAGAAACCACAAAGCCACCCTCATCCTTATCTTCTATAATCTCCATCCGATAGGACATTTCCATATAATCATTCAGTGTCTTATTCATGCCTTTCCTCACTTTCTGGAAGCATTCCTTACGCAATCACATTTACCGCATTATCCTTAATTTCATTAATCGCGTCCAGCAAAGACGTTCTGGTCCTTGCATCAAACATCTTAATAAAGGGTATCGGCTTGTCAAATGGCGGCTTCTGCAAATCCATTACGCTTTCCATATAACCGTTCTGCTCTACATGATTGATTATTTTATGTATGAACTGTATCTGCTTTTGGTTTAAAGATTCATCATTGATGAAGGCAGAAAATGCTGCCATTGCCGCCTCATGGTCCAACTTAGCAATCTTGCGAATCAGCAGGCCAAAGGGAGTATCTCCAAATTCGCGCCGATAGTCTTCCCGACTGCCAAGCTCTTCCGTCAGAACCCTTTCCAGTTCTTTGTAATCACCTTCTGTCAATGGCTTGTTATGAGTCAATTTATAAATTGCTAAAGTCTCTCTATGTTCCTCAATATACCGGTTTACCTTTTTCCGATAATCTTCAAAATCATATGCAGGATCTAGTTCTACCCCTTCTTGCAAATCGATTATCGGATCACTTAAGCGCGTTTTTATAACAGGAACTGCTTCAGTTCTTTCATCTTCCAAAAACTTCATTAACTCACGCAATTCTTTACGCACGTTTTCAAACATTAAGATATTATTTGCATCCCAGAATGCATCCGTATTAATCTCCTTAATTAGATGCATTTTCTCCTCTACTTGAGGAATAGTAGCTTTCCTCTCTAATGCTGTTGCCACATCACATAGCTGTCTCCGCGCGCGATTAAAACTGGGCATGGCTTCTATGTTTGCCAGCATCATACCATACATAAAATTGTCAAAACGCTTCGCCGCCTCATCAGTATCATCCATGGTTACAAGAGGCGCCAATTCATTAATCAGTTCTCCCTTGTCCCCTTCACTCAAACACTGAAACGCACCTATCTGCTTATATTTCTCAAAATATCTGCGTTTCAACCTTACTGATGTAAGTTCCAAATTCAGATTGACTATTTGCCCATGGCATATATCCACCAACTCATTGCGAAAATCCTGATACTCCTCTTCGGCAAATGTACTCTCCTGAAATGCGGCAATTAATTTGGTCCTTTTACCAAAGATGTTCTCTGATAATGTTTTGGTATCACTACCTTCATAGCCATTGGGTCTTTCTCCAAAGAATTCAAAATTATTACAATAATCAAAGATTAGGAATCTTCGTTTTCCTGTATACTCACCATCAATTAAATCCATGCAAGTCAAGTCTTTGGCCAATCGCGTACCACGACCAATCATCTGCCAGAATTTCGTTTTGGACCGCACTTTCTTAAAGAATACGAGATTCACGCATTCCGGCACATCGATTCCAGTATCCATCATATCCACGGAAACCACAATATGAGGCTCTCCTTCCGGCTTCTTAAAGTCATCAATTACTACCTGGGCGTAAGAATCATCACAAATAACTCTCTGAGCAAAGGTTCCATTATATCTGGGGTACAGCTTATTAAAACGCTCCAGAATATATTCTGCATGCTTCTTATTCTGGGCAAAAATAATGGTCTTTCCGATTCGGTCTCCACCGGCAACTTTTATTCCCCGTTCCATCAAATCCTGTAAAACACCATCCACCGTTAATTCATTGAAAACAAACTTGTTCAATGCCTGTGATGGAATAAAATCTGGAGCAGCACCTTCTTCCCCAAAGTCTTCCTCGTATCTGGCCTTGTCTTCCTCCGATAGCTTGTCGTAGGTAATGCCATCACTCAAAAACTCCGTCTTCACAATATAGGTATAATAGGGGACCAATACATGGTCCACATATACTGCAGTCTCATAGTCATAGGCATAGGTAGGGATACTATGTTCCATTTCAAAAAAATCATAAGTATTTCTGTCCACCTCTATCTTGGGCGTAGCTGTTAATCCTACCAAAACTGCATCAAAATACTCGAAAATAGCCCGATATTTCTTAAAAATACTTCTATGGCTTTCGTCAATAATAATCAAATCAAAGTGTGCAGGTGTAAATAACCTTCTGCCGTCCGCATTTTTTACTGAATCAATTGCATTTAGCATCGTGGGATAGGTGGAAAAGACAATACGTGCATTTCTATCATCCTTACTGGCGCACAAGTTGCAAAGGGACATATCGGGCAAATAATTTTTAAAATCATCCTTTGCCTGCTTTACCAAAGCAGTTCTATCAGCTAAAAACAGTATATTGGTGGCATGGCCTGCACGACTGAATACATCCACAATGCTGGCTGCTGTCCTAGTCTTACCAGTACCCGTTGCCATCACCAGTAGATTCTTCCGATACCCTTGCTCTACGTGGTCACAAACCGCACGGATAGCTTCCTTTTGGTAATAACGGTCAGTAATCTTGTCATCAATGGGAATGGTCGAAAGCACCTTTCTTTCAGCGCGACGATTCATCAACTTCTGCAAATCGCTCTTGCTAAACATACCGCTAACACGGCGTTGAGGACCGGACTTATCATCCCAGAAATAGGTCTCATAGCCATTACTGGTAAACATCATTGGTCTACGGCCAAATTTACGCTCTAAGCAGTCTGCATACAACGAAACTTGCTTTCGTCCGTTATTAGGGTCCTTACTAGTTCTTTTTGCTTCAATAATAGCCAGAGGCAAACCATCCTTGCCAAAGAGAACATAATCAATATAGCCCTTCTGCCCAAGAACACCTGTCATGTCATCTACTTGATATTCTTCCCAAACATCCGCATCTTCTCCGTCAAATTTCCAACCAAGCTCTTTTAAATCAACATCAATAAACTGTTTTCTGGTCTCCCATTCAGATATATCTTCCGCTACAAATGCCCGAGCTTCCTGATTGCTGGCTTTGGCTGCAGTAAGCTTGTCCGCCATCAGCTCTATCTGTTTACGAAGCTTCTCTATTTCTGCATTTTTTTCCCCTAACAAGCTCTCCTGCTCTTTTATTTTCTTGGTATCAACTACTACTTTCTCCTGCGGAATCTGCGATTCATCAAACTTTCTTTCCACATAGTCGCTACCATAACAGTAATCTATCCACTGGACAAACTCAAATAGTCCACGCAATGATGCTAATGCATCACTGGCCCGAACATTACGCTCTGTATGTACCGCTAAATTTCCCAACTTGATAATATAAGGCAGTTTGCCCCAAGTATTATAATCCAATGCAAATCGGAAAGACGGCTCATGAATCAGAGATTGCAAATTATCTTTGTAGGGCATTTGAATGGAGTTATCCGCAGAATATACCCATTTCACAGCCAGTTCCAATGCTTTTCTACATCCCACAGCGCACATCGCCGGAGCCGATACATATACTTTTTCAGCCTCTATCGCCGCATGTGCAAATAATGCATATTCTGATTTACTTTTTAAGAATTCAAAATTTGACATCCATAAACCTCCTGTGGTGTAGAATGGATAGGGTTTGTTTGTGAAGAAATTTCAATTTGTCGATGTGGTTAACATATGTAGCAAACTTTTCCTGTACCTCCATCGGAGGCAAGCAAATCTCCAATTTTCTTATATCACCTAACGCTATAAATTTCTGCGTTCCACCTCTAATTTTATTTATAACGGCTAAATCAAAATAATCGGACTGTAGTAACGCTTTTACAAAAATATTTGTAACCTTGGAATCTTCATAAAACTTTATAAGAGCTACATTTTTTATTGCAAATTCTCTATTCACATCGACAATAACCGGTTTCCCGACCGTACCAATCATAGGCATTAAGATATCTCCGATATCCACCTTAGAGCGTTCATTAATTTTTTTATAATCCTCTTCGCATATTAAACTGCACTCCGAAAAATCAATCTTTCCACTTGTAACATTCTTTGATGTTACAAGCGGATATCCCATAGCATAATATTTTGGCGAATCATGTGTACCATCTCTAACATCACAAACTTTACCTAACGAAATAATTTCCCATCTATTTGGATTCAACGTCATATTTCCAAAGAGTTCCACAAATCGGGATTTGATAAGATTATCGAGTTCTTTTATTTCTTGTTCCCTCAAATTGATAATCCCCTGCACTTTATCCAAAATTATTACTACCGCATCCTGAGTATTTTTCTGTGG
>JAFUKS010000048.1 GCA_017473445.1 Lachnospiraceae bacterium | reverse complement strand
TTGATGATAAATTCAGTAATTATCCAATACGCATTTTTGTTCTTAACAAAGAGATAGATACCGATACAAGAAGAAAAATCGAAGCACTCATATCTACTGACGACGGTACGGAAAATTTAACTGGAGATCTTGCCAATCTTCCCGAGTCCGATTATACTCTGACAGATACACTTGTCTTCTCGAAGCTGACACGAGGATTTCTGAAAGCATTGGCTTTACTGCTTGACAAGGTGAATGAGACGCCCTTTATGATAGACAGACCGAGCATGGTTATGCAGATGGCTGACGGCGCCTATCGCCTGTACATTTTCAATGACAGTGAGGAAAAGTATCACAAGGCGTTTGTTAGAGCCAACAAAGACGTTGTTAATACAAGATTTATATCCAAATTCCCTGTTTTGCCACCCAAATTTATGGCAGAAGCAAGTACAGAGCTTCATTATGTGTACGGACAGGAAGTGCCTAAAAATAGTTTTCAGGTCAAGATCCAGCCCGGTGGCGTAACTATTATGGACGTCTATCTTTAAGCTATTTACCAGATAAAAATGATTATCGCCGTCTGCAGCCCAAAGGCGTATGTATATACGTCGGAGGGCGCAGGCGGCGATTCCTGTTCTTAATGAAGCTTAAATAAGCTTTAGCGATTCGTGTACATTTTCTCGTAGTAGTCCTGATATTCACCGGAGATAATGGTCTCCCACCATTCCTTATTGTTCAGATACCACTGGATGGTTTTTTTGATGCCATCTGCAAACATGGTCTCAGGAAGCCAGCCCAGCTCGTTGTGAATCTTGGTAGGGTCGATGGCATAACGCATATCGTGGCCCTTTCTATCGGTTACATAAGTAATGAGACTTTCGGGCTTGCCCAGCTCTTTACAGATGATTTTTACGATATCGATATTTTTCATTTCGTTGTGGCCGCCGATATTGTAAACCTCTCCTACACGCCCCTTATGAATAATCAGGTCGATAGCCTTGCAGTGGTCCTCCACATACAACCAGTCACGTACATTTAAGCCTTCGCCATATACGGGCAGGGGCTTGTCGTTCAGTGCATTGGCAATCATCAGAGGAATCAGCTTCTCAGGGAAGTGATAAGGTCCATAGTTATTGGAACAACGGCTGATGGTCACAGGCAGACCGTAGGTTCTGTGATATGCCAGTACCAGCAAGTCAGCACCTGCTTTGGAAGAACTGTAGGGACTGCTGGTGTGGATAGGGGTTTCCTCGGTAAAAAACAAGTCGGGGCGGTCCAGGGGCAGGTCGCCGTATACTTCATCGGTGGATACCTGATGATAACGTTTAATACCGTACTTGCGGCAGGCATCCATCAGCACTGCGGTACCCTTGATATTGGTGTCCAGGAAAACCTCAGGGTTTTCGATGGAACGGTCCACATGGCTTTCTGCGGCAAAGTTTACTACCATGTCGGGATGCTCTTCCTCAAATAGCTTGTAAACTGCGTCTCTGTCAGTGATGGATTCCTTTACAAAACGGAAGTTGGGATTATCCATTACGGGAGCCAGTGTGGACAGATTACCTGCATAGGTCAGACAGTCCAGGCAGATGATACGATAATCAGGGTATTTTTTTAACATGTGAAAAATAAAGTTGCTGCCGATAAATCCGGCACCGCCGGTTACAATAATATTCATGCTTGATTTCTCCTTTTCTAATAAAGCTGTTCTCTGTATTTGCCATCCAGTACATCCTTCAGGTACTGGCCGTATTGGTTTTTCTTCAGTACTTCATATACCTTCAGCACATCATCCTTGGTAATCCAGCCGTTTAAGTAAGCAATTTCCTCCGGACAGGCAATCTTACGATGCTGATGCTGTTCTACAGTCTTGACGAAGTTGGTGGCATCCACCAGACTCTCATGGGTACCGGTATCCAGCCAGGTAAAGCCCTGACCCAGCAGCTCCACGTTTAACTGATCCTGCTCCAAGTAGATACGGTTCAAATCAGTAATTTCCAACTCACCTCTTGCAGAGGGCTTCAGATTTTTGGCATATTCCACTACTTTATTGTCGTAGAAATAGAGACCGGTAACGCAGTAATTACTCTTGGGTTTGGCAGGTTTTTCTTCAATGGAGATTGCCTTACCCTCTGCATTGAATTCCACGATACCGAAACGCTCCGGGTCATCCACATAGTAACCGAATACGGTGGCACCCTTGCCGCCCTCTGCGTTCTCTACAGCGGAGCGCAGGCGCTTTTTCAGGCCGTGGCCGGCAAAGATGTTGTCACCCAGCACCATGGCTACAGTATCGTCACCGATGAAGTCAGCACCGATGATAAAGGCCTGGGCCAAGCCGTCAGGACTGGGCTGTACTGCGTAGGACAGATTTACACCAAACTGGTGCCCATCCTTAAGCAGCTCCTGAAAACGGGGAGTGTCCTGAGGTGTGGATATGATCAGGATATCCCGGATGCCTGCATTCATCAGCACGGACATGGGATAGTAAATCATGGGTTTATCATAAATGGGCAGTAACTGTTTGGAAGTTACCATGGTCAGGGGGTACAGACGAGTGCCGGAGCCACCTGCTAAAATAATACCTTTCATGTGAAATCCTCCTATTATGAATCTAGTATGTACCAAAGGAAGGTATCCTTTGCGTGTTACTTTATTGCTTATGATTGCATTATAAAAGGTGACGCTAGGTCACCTTCAAGTGTTTTTTTCAATATTAAGGAATTCTTCATTTTTGACAAATAAAAATTCCCGCTTCCTTGGTGATGTGAAACGCAGGGTTTACTTTTTGTTCCACAAAACTACGGAAATCTGCATATCGGTCCAATAAAATTTGATTCTGATTACCGTGGCAGGAGAGAATGTATTCTATTAAGGGTTCTGCTCTATCGATAATGATAGCATCCTCATAGAGTCTCTTTTCTATCCCATCAAAATGCGATCCCAGAATATCCGTACCATTTTCCAGACCAAAGCTTTCATACAATGCTTCACTACTGAGAACGATTCGGGAATCAAAGGCTTGTACCAGTTGGGTAATTTCCTGCATGTGGCGGGTGCCGTAGGTACTGCAGATGAGTCTGCCCCCGGGCTTTAATACTCTGTGAATTTCTGCACAAGCCGCCGGAATGTCTTCACAGTAAAATAGAACATGTCCTGCAATCACCATATCAAAGCTTTCATCCGGATAGGGAATCTGCCGGCAATCAAAAGCAGCATAGGAAAAGGACGGGTGTTCTTCGCCAATATTACGGCGGACATCACGGATCATACCCTCGGAAATGTCGGAAAGTACAATAGATACTTTCCGGGGTAAAGGATCCAGATGGTCCATCCATAGGGCACCGTTACCGCAACCGATTTCCAGAATGTGCATGTTTTCTTGGATGTTGCATTGCTCATAAATCCAAGGGAACCAGCCCTGTTTATTTTGAGAGTAATCTGCATGCAGGCGGATGCGGGCAGAGATGTTGTTGGCATTCAGATATTGGTTTTTCAGGCTCTGCTCCATACCGGTCAGGTGTATCAGCTCCAGCATACTGCTCCAGTTGATTTCATTATTGGTCTCCAGGGCTTTTGTGGTATCCTCCAGAGCCTCTGCTACCTGCTGCATTTGGTCAATGCGCTCTTGTACAAGCTTTTTCTGGATATGGAGGTTGCTTAACAGGAAATGTTCATCGATAACCATTTCCCTAATTTCATCCAGGGAAAAGCCCAGATATTTCAGCAGAAGTATCTGTTGCAGGCGCACAAAATCAGAGTCCGTGTAAAAACGGGCACCGTTAGAATTTACATAGGCGGGTTTTAGTATGTTTTTTTTATCATAAAACCGGACGGTTCGCAGGCTTACCTGAGCCTTCTTGGCAAACTGACCGGAGGAATAGTAACCGGGTAGCTTCATAATTACTCCTTCTCACCTGTTGGTCGCAAAAGACAGTTAGGGCAGTTTGCCCTCGCGACGAATACTCAAAATATAGTTTTATTATAAAGGTGACGTAACGTAATGGCAAGAAGAAACTGTGGGAAAGGTTTGACTTCAAAGTAGCGGAAAGGTACAATAAACATAGTTGGCAACCCATCAAAATGATGGGATTTAAAAAGAGGAAAAGGGGAGGACCCATGAAGGTATTGCATACATCGGACTGGCACCTGGGGATGGCCTTTCGGGGCAGGGATATCAGGGAGGACCAGGAGTATTTTATAGAACAGATCAAGGAAATCATCCGCCGGGAGCAGGTGGAAGCGGTGCTGCTTGCGGGAGACGTGTTTGACCGAAGTATTGCTTCCGCAGCGGCCATTGCATTGTATGATAAGGCTATGACGGATATTTGTGCTGCTTTGGGGGTGCCGGTGCTGTTGGTGGCAGGCAATCACGACGGAGCAGAGCGTTTGGCGTCCTGTAATGCATTATTACAAAAGGCAGGTCTGTATATTGCAGGGACGCTTACCCGGGAGATGGAGCCGGTGTCCTTGGGGGATGCGGATTTTTATTTATTGCCCTGGTTTTCATTGGAAAAGGTCCGGAGTCTGTATCCTGAACAGGCAGAAAGCTTACAGACTTTGGAGCAGGCCTATGAGCTGGTATGCAGCCGCATCCGTGAAAGCTTTCGACCCGGCAGAAAGCATGTACTGGTGGCCCATGCATTTGTAGTGAGTGCAGAGACTTCCGTCAGTGACCGCTCCGCAGAGGTGGGAACCGCCGCTGCAGTAAGCGGGGAGGTGTTCCGGGATTTTGACTATGTGGCCTTGGGACATATTCATCGTCCTCAGAATCTGAGAGAAAATATCCGCTACAGCGGCACGCCCATGCCCTATTCCTTTGGAAAAGAGGAACAGCAGGAGAAGAGCGTAACGATTATTGACACAAGTGTCACAAATATAAGAGGAGAGGCACTGATCATGCCCCTGATTCCCTTGCATGAAAGAATTACCTTAAGGGGGACCTATGAGCAGCTGATTAGCGGAAACGGGATTACGGAGCGTCAGCGTCAGGGATATGTACGTCTGGAAATAGAGGATATCCATGTGGGTCTGGAGACCTTTGCCGCACTACAGGAGGTATATCCAAATGTACTGGAAATAGCAGGAAAGCGTTTTGAACAGGAGGATTCCCGGATTACTATGACCTTGGAAGAATTGGAGGAGCGGGAGGATGATCCGCTTACAGTATTCCGGAGATATTTTCTAGATACCAATCAGCAGGAGCCGGGGGAGCATTTCATGGATTTGTTCCGGGAAGCGTTGGCTGATTATGAAAAGGAGGTGGCAGAAGCATGAGACCTCTTTATTTGAAATTTGCAGCCTTTGGGCCTTATAAGGATTGTCAGGAAATAGATTTCCGGCAGCTATGGGACAAGGGCTTGTTTTTGATTTGTGGAGAGACGGGAAGTGGCAAGACCATGATTCTGGATGCCATGACCTTTGCACTATATGGGAAGAGCTCCGGCAATATGCGGGATGAGCTGGAAGCTCTCCGGTGTCGTCAGAGTGATTGGGGGCAGGATACCTTTGTAGAATTTACCTTTGAGATTCAAGGGACATGCTATCGTTTTGAGAGACGGCTGGAATGTAAGCGTAAAAACCTGACCACCTCCCAGAATGCCTACAAGCAAAATCAAGAGGGGATATTGGAACCTCTTTTCGAAAATTGTAAAAAGGGTGATATGGATGCTTTGGCAAAGGAATTGATTGGTCTGGATTATGACCAGTTCCGTCAAGTCATTGTGTTACCCCAGGGACAGTTTGAAAAGCTTCTTACCAGTGGTTCTGATGAAAAGGAAAAAATACTGATGCGTATCTTTGGCGTGGATAAGTGGCAGAAACTGGCGGATTATTTCTATGCACATGCGGATGCACGTTTGAATAAGCTGAAGGACCTGCGGGAGAATATGCTTCGCAGCTTAGGAGAAGAGGAATGTGGCAGCCTGCAGGAGTTTCAGGAGCAGATTGCTCATCTGGAAGCACAGCTGGCAGAGTGGGAACAGGAATATCAGCACTTGGGCTACGAAGAGCGTAGGCAGGCTTTGGAGCAGGAAAAGGATCTGGGCAAGGCATTTTCACGGATGCATCAGATGGAGGATGAACTGAAGATTCTGGAGGCTCAGGAAGATATTCATAAGCAGCGTTTGGAAAAGAGGGCCCTGGCAAAACGTGCAGGGCAGCTACGTCC
>JAFUKS010000047.1 GCA_017473445.1 Lachnospiraceae bacterium | reverse complement strand
CAATCTGGCACTGGTTTATTATCAATTGGGTCACCTAATACATTGAAGATACGTCCCAAAGTATTCTCACCTACGGGAACGGAAATGGGAGCACCTGTTGCAATCGCTTCCATACCACGTACCAGTCCGTCTGTGGGACCCATCGCGATACATCTGACCGTATCATCGCCCAGATGCTGGGATACTTCTACAGTCAGCTCACCGCCGCCATTGGTAGGAATACGGATTGCTTCATTTATCTGAGGCAGATTACCTTCGTCGAAACGGATATCCAATACCGCACCAACGACCTGGGTAATTTTTCCTCTATTTTCTCCTGCCATTTTTACCTTCTTTCCTGCCGGTCTAACCCAATGCCTCTGCACCGGCAATAATTTCTGTCAGCTCCTGGGTAATGGAGCCCTGTCTCGCTCGATTATATTTCAGCGACAAATCGCTAATCATTTCGTCCGCATTACTGGTTGCATTGTCCATAGCCTGCATACGAGCACCGTTTTCACTGGCCAAGGCTTCTTTCATTGCACCATAAATCAAACTGGTGATGTATTTGGGTACAATCATCTCCAAGGCCTCTGCTTCACCGGGCTCAAAATTCATAATCGCCTCAGCACCGCTTACTGTCTCCTCTTCCACCTCTTCCGGGGGAGTAACGGGCAGCAGCTGCAACAAGGTGGGAATGTGGCTTACCGTATTTTTAAATGCGGTATAGGCCAGGTAAATCTCACCGATTTCACCCTGTGCAAAGCTATCCAGCAAATGTCTGGTGAGTACCATGGCATCCTCATAGGTAGGGTCCTCAATTACCTCCGTATTGTATTCACGAATGTAATAACCCTCCTTAGTCAAGGAATCCCGCCCCTTGCTACCAATGGCATAAATCTCCAAATCCTCTTTTTTCCACTGGGGATGTCTGGTCACCAGCTTTACTACATTGGAGTTGTAGCCACCTGCAAGACCACGATTGGAGGTGATGACCACCACAGCCTTTTTCTGAGACTCACCGGGCACCAGATATTTGTGCTCTATATGGCCCACTCTGGACAAAATGCTATGCACCGTCGTATACATATTGTTAAAGTATCCCTTGGAACGTTCCGCTCCTGCACGGGCCCTTTGCAATTTTACTGTAGAGACCAGTTTCATGGCCTTGGTAATCTGCTGGGTACCCTGGATACTGCTGCGACGACGTTTAATATCACGCATTGATGCCATATCTTACCCTCATTTCTATCCAGGTACAAATTATTCTTCTGTACCTAAAAATGCTTTCTTGAACTCCTCAATTGCCTTTACCAGCAGGCCTTCCATTTCATCAGAAATAACCTTTTCCTCTGCAATGCTGTTAGGAATTTCGGGGTACTTGGTATCTAAGAATTCAAAGAATTTCTTCTCAAACTCTGTAATTCTGTCCACCGGTACGTCCAAGAGATATTTACGGGTTACGGCAAATATAATAATAACCTGATACTGTACAGGCATGGGGCTGTACTGTGGCTGCTTCAACACTTCCTTAATACGCTCACCCTGTGCCAGCTTCTCCTTGGTGTCCGCATCCAGCTCGGAACCAAACTGGGAGAATGCTGCCAGCTCACGATACTGTGCCAGCTCTGTACGGATAGGAGCCGCAATCTTCTTCATCGCCTTAATCTGTGCCGCACCACCTACTCGAGATACGGAAAGACCTGCATTTACTGCGGGTCTGAAACCGGCATTAAACATTTCGGTCTCCAGATAAATCTGGCCGTCGGTAATGGAGATCACGTTGGTAGGAATATAAGCCGATACGTCGCCTGCCTGGGTCTCAATAATGGGAAGTGCAGTCAGGGAACCGCCTCCGTATTCCTCGCTCATTCTGGCTGCACGCTCCAGAAGTCTGGAATGCAGATAGAATACATCTCCGGGATATGCCTCACGTCCGGGGGGACGACGAAGCAGCAGGGAGAGGGTACGGTAAGCAGTAGCATGCTTACTTAAGTCATCATAAATTACCAGTACATCCTCACCATTCTCCATCCACTCCTCACCGATTGCACAGCCGGAGTAGGGAGCAATATACTGAAGAGGTGCCAAGTCACTTGCAGTAGCTACTACCACTGTGGTATAGCTGAACGCCCCTGCCTCTTCTAAGGTCTTTACAATATTTGCAACGGTAGAAGCCTTCTGACCGATTGCTACATAAATACATTTTACGTTCTGACCCTTCTGGTTAATAATGGTATCAATAGCGATAGCCGTCTTACCTGTCTGACGGTCACCGATAATCAGCTCACGCTGTCCTCTTCCGATGGGCACCATGGAGTCGATTGCCTTGATACCGGTCTGCAAAGGTGTATCCACGCTCTTACGGGTAATTACACCACTTGCCACTCTTTCAATCTGACGATATTTATCTGTCTGAATAGGACCCTTGCCATCCACAGGCTGTCCCAACGCATTTACGACACGTCCCAGCATAGCATCGCCTACGGGCACCTCAACCACACGACCGGTGGTCTTTACCATATCACCCTCGTTGATATTCTTCTGGCTACCCAGCAGAACTACACCTACGTTGTCCTCTTCCAGGTTTAATACCATGCCGTATACGTCACCGGGGAACTGTAACAGCTCACCCTGCATTGCTTTTTCCAGACCATGCACACGAGCAATACCATCAGCCACCTGAATAACGGTACCTACATTAGATACATCCAGGTCTGTTGCATATTTTTTAATCTGCTCTTTAATCACAGAACTTATTTCTTCCGGTCTTAAATTCATGTTCTGCAGCACCTTTCTTCCGTAAGGCTGTATGT
>JAFUKS010000046.1 GCA_017473445.1 Lachnospiraceae bacterium | reverse complement strand
ATGCAGGAGACCGAAAGGTGGACTGCTTTATATATATGCGGGTGTAGTTCAATGGTAGAACACCAGCCTTCCAAGCTGGATACGTGGGTTCGATTCCCATCACCCGCTTTGTGTACGGAGTACACGAGTTTGTGAAGCACATTATATTTTATGCGCGAGTGGCTCAGCGGTGGAGCACCTCCTTGCCAAGGAGGGGGTCGCGGGTTCGATCCCCGTCTCGCGCTCTCAGAACAACAAAAAGATGATATCCGTGGGATATCGTCTTTTTTGTTGTTTTGAGGCACAGTCGTGCTTCAAAGTTCGATCTTTTCCGAAATCCCATCCTTTGAATTTACAGAAAAAAAATCCCCCTTCCGGCCAATTTCAAACTTTTCTCCGTGTACGATATATGGTATCATAAAATATATACACATTCATGGGAAAGAACCATACAAAAGAGGAGTAATGCTTATGAAGCACATACTAATCGTAGATGACAATAAGACAAATCTGGTGGTAGCAAAGCAGGAGCTTTCTACAGAGTATCAAGTAACACCGGTGATATCGGGAGCTCAGGCGCTTCAGTTTTTGGAGAAGAAGCATACGGATCTGATATTGCTGGATATTAATATGCCTGAGATGGACGGTCGGGAGACCATGCGCCGGATACGTGCCAATGAAGCATGGTCCAAGATTCCCATTATCTTTCTGACTGCAGATGCTTCTCCCGAGACGGAGGCCCAGTGTCTTTCCGACGGTGCGGACGATTATGTTTCCAAGCCTTTTGTTCCGCTGGTAATGAAGAGCAGAATCAGTCGTATTTTGGAATTGCATGATTTGCGTAATGATTTGGAGGCCAAGCTGGAGGAGAAGACCAAGCAGGTGGAATTAATTACGCTGAACTCCATTATGGCCATTGCCAAGACCATTGAAGCAAAGGATACTTACCTAAGCGGTCATTCTGACAGAGTAAGCTATTGCTGTGTGGAGATAGCAAAACGTCTTGGCTGGGATGAAGAAAAAATAAGAGATTTGAATTATATGGCTCTAATGCATGATATTGGGAAAATCGGAGTTCCGGATGTGATTTTAAATAAACCCATGCCTTTGGAGGATGAGGACTATGAGATATTAAAGCAGCATACCACAGTGGGTGGAGATATTTTGAAAAATATCCGGACCATACGGCATTTATATTATGGTGCATTATATCACCATGAACGATACGATGGAAAGGGATATCCCACCGGTTTGGCGGGAGAAGATATTCCCATTGAGGCAAGGGTTATTGCGGTGGCAGACAGCTACGATGCCATGACCTCTAACAGAGCCTACCGTGACCGCTTGCCGGATGAGGTGGTTCTTCAGGAGATAGTAAAGGGACGGGGAACACAGTTTGACCCTCATTTGACAGATTTGTTTATAGAAATGCTAAAGGAAGGCTTTACTTTGACTTCCTAAATGCAGACGGATGCACATAGGATAGGTGAGGTACCATAATGAAAACGAAACAAGTATACACAAAGAAATATTACTGCTATATTACATGGGCTGTGGCTATGATTTTCCTGGCTCTGATTTTGTTTATGTCTGTTACCTACCACTGGAAAACATGGGTATATCTATATTCTTTTGGGATGGCGGGGATTGTATCCTTTTTCACTTTTTATAAAGGAGTAAGTGAAAGGGCACAGGCGAATACCTATTTAATTGTATCCATGATGGACATTTTTCTTTATAGTCGTCTGTCCGAGGAATTGAATATTACAATTATTGTGATATGTGTATTTTGTATTTTGTGTTCTTTTTATATGAGAATGGATCTTTTGGTATGGATGAGCATATGGACGGTATGCTTAATGGTTATTCATGCATTCTTTCTCAAAACAATACCGCTTGATTCCTGGAATAATATTATCAGCTTTGTGGTAAAAATGATTACTCTGGCCCTTATGGAAATTCTCATGTCTTTTTATGTATACCGGATGAGCAAAACGGAAGAAGAATTGAAAGCCATTGCAGAAAAGGCCCAAAGTGCGGAACGCTCCAAATCGGACTTTTTGGCAAATATGTCTCATGAAATCCGTACGCCCATGAACGCCATTGTAGGTATGTGCGAGCTGATTCTCAGAGAGGATATCAGCGAAGAGGTGCGGGAAAATTGCTTTAATATTCAGAATTCCGGCAGAAGTTTGCTTTCCATTATCAATGATATTTTGGATTTTTCCAAGATAGAATCGGGTAATGCAGAATTGATTGAGGAGCCCTTTAATATTGGTTCTACGCTAAATGATGTGATGAATATGGCATATACCAGAAAAGGGGACAAGGCAATAGAAATCATTGCCCGGGTAGACCCCAATATCCCCAGAGGGCTCATTGGTGATGAAGTCCGTATTAAACAGGTTATGATTAATTTGGTGACCAATGCGGTGAAATTTACCAATAAGGGTTGTGTCAGACTGAAGGTTACCTTTAGCAGGCATAGCTATGGCATCAATTTGAATGTATCCGTAAAGGATACAGGTATCGGTATCTCCGAAGAGAACCTGGAGCGGTTGTTCACCAGCTTCCAGCAGGTGGACACCAAGAAGAATCGTGCCGTAGAAGGTACGGGACTGGGGCTTGCCATTTCCAAACGGTTGATTGCGAAAATGGGCGGTTTTATCAATGTATACAGTACCTATGGAGAGGGATCGGAATTTAAATTTGTGATTCCCCTTAAGGTTTCCGACAATGCCCCCTTTATTTGTGTAAATAATGCAGAAAACATTAAAATAGCGGTATATTTGGATGTAAGTAAATACCAGCATCCCAGAATTGCCATGCAGTACCGATTCCTGGT
>JAFUKS010000045.1 GCA_017473445.1 Lachnospiraceae bacterium | reverse complement strand
GTCACCCTTTCTCTGAGGACCATCAAGGATCATCTGATCTCCGGTGTAAGCATGAACAGTTGTCATGATACCAGACTGGATAGGTGCTAAATCGTTAAGAGCCTTAGCCATAGGAGCTAAACAGTTTGTGGTACAAGAAGCTGCTGAAATAACAGTGTCATCTGCCTTCAAGGTGTTGTGGTTTACATTGTAAACGATGGTAGGAAGATCGTTTCCTGCAGGAGCAGAGATAACTACCTTCTTAGCACCAGCCTGAATGTGAGCTTCTGCCTTAGCCTTAGAGGTATAGAAACCGGTACACTCTAATACTACATCTACATCTAATTCACCCCAAGGAAGTTCAGCTGCGTTAGCCTTAGCGTAGATAGTGATCTTCTTACCGTTAACGGTAATGGAATCCTCACCGAACTCTACAGATTCAGCATACTTGTACTTACCCTGAGCGGTATCATACTTTAACAAATGAGCAAGCATCTCAGGACTTGTTAAGTCGTTGATTGCTACTACTTCATATCCTTCTGCATCGAACATCTGTCTGAATGCAAGACGACCAATACGGCCGAAACCATTAATTGCTACTTTTACTGCCATTTTAGTTTCCTCCTAAAATATATAATTTTATATTTTTCTGGCAAAACTGCTTCCTATTCGTTATTCGCGGAAGTCAGATTGTCAAAATTTTATCAGCAAATCCATTTTACCTAATTCCTGTCCATAATTCAAGATGTAAATCAAAAATATTTTTATTTTTGGTTGTTTTTTACATTTATTTTAGAATTATAAGTCCTTTTACGCAAATATTCCTAAAATGTCCCACTCCTATGTCTTCCATTCAG
This sequence comes from Lachnospiraceae bacterium, assembly GCA_017473445.1. Lineage (GTDB taxonomy): Bacteria > Bacillota > Clostridia > Lachnospirales > Lachnospiraceae > Acetatifactor. The sequence continues at coordinate 1,184 of JAFUKS010000045.1, read as the reverse complement.
ACGTTAAAAATGTATTCTATACTCTATTTGAACCATTATAAAGTACCTGCAATTAAAAATCTTGATGTTTCTTCTCATCTGTTTTATACTAAAAAAGCAAACATTATTCAGACTCTGGAGAGAGTCTATAAACACTACTACTTTAACATATAAGCGAGGTACTATCATGTCCATTACAGCTGATTTTCACATGCATTCTGCATTTTCGGGAGATGCCGAAGTGCCTATGGAGGCAATGATTCAAAAGGCAATAGATTTAGGATTAACCCATATGTGCTTTACAGAGCACAATGACTTTGACTTTCCTATAAGTGAGGAATTTCCGGAGGGCACCTTTGATTTGAATGTGGATGCATATCTCTATGATTTGTTGACATATCGGGACAAATATAAAGATAAAATCAACATCCTCTTCGGCATAGAATTGGGCTTACAGCCTCAGGTAATGCGTCAAAATTCCATCCTTGCCAGAAGTTATGATTTTGACTTTATCCTGGGCTCCTCCCACCTTTGCAACGGGAAGGACCCCTATTATCCTGAATTTTATGCAGGACGCAGCGAAGAGGAAGCATATGGAGAATATTTTGAATCCATTCTGACAAACATTAAGAAATTTACAAACTTTGATGTGTATGCCCATTTAGATTATGTAGTACGTTATGGCCCAAACAAGGATGCCAACTACACCTTTGCCAAGTATCGTGATATTTTAGACCCTGTGTTGAGGCATCTGGTTGAAAACAGCAAGGGCTTGGAGATAAATACAGGCGGTGTTAAATATGGCTTAAAAGAACTGCACCCCTGCACTGATATTTTGAAGCGTTATCGTGAACTGGGGGGCGAAATCATCACTATTGGTTCTGATGCCCACTCACCTGAGATAATCGCCAATCACTTTGACCGTGCCGCAGATGTGTTGAAGTAATGTGGATTTAAGTATTATACGATTTTTGAGAAACGTGTGGCTGAATTTAAGAAGTTATAAGAATACACCGAGCCGGACAAATCACAACCTTGCCCGGCTCTCCTTATTTACATTTCTATTTCTACATCCTCTCCTGTCCGCAAAGCACCACGACCTTCATCGGTGTGGTCTGTGCTGGAATGCTTCTGGTTGAGTTGGAATAAATCACCACCAAATCATGGTTTACAATATTTCCCATAAAGTTCTGATTGTTGGTAGT
>JAFUKS010000044.1 GCA_017473445.1 Lachnospiraceae bacterium | reverse complement strand
GACCTTACGATCCAAGGATGTGGAGAAACTGCTGGGGCAGGAAGATACAAGGAAGGCAAAGCGTATCAGAAAAGTGCTGGATAGATCCTATGTTTATGGGGATGTTCTGGTACTGATGATTTCCCTGATTAATCTGGGAATCGGTGCTTATCTGATGCAGCTGAGCGGTCAGAGACATGGACTGATACTGCTTATCGTATTTGTTTACATATTTATGACCATCGGAGTATTGCTACCCCGTAAAATGGCAGGCAGATTGCCGGAAAAATGGGCATATTTCTTTATTACGCCCATGTACTGGGTGATGTATGTACTGCGTCCCTTTACCTTTGTGGTAAGTATCACCACCAGATTATTAATGCTGCTGATGGGAATGAAAGGGGACGGTAATGAAAATGATGTGACGGAAGAAGAAATTATCAATATGGTTAACGAGGGTCAGGAGCAGGGGATTCTGCAGGCCAGCGAGGCAGAGATGATTTCCAATATCTTTGAGTTTGGTGATAAGGAAACTCAGGATATTATGACAAACCGAAATGATATATGTGCCATTGATGCTTCCATGAACATACAGGAAGTTATAGCATATATGCTGAACAACAGAAACAGCCGTTATCCGGTATATGATGAAAATATTGATCAGATTATAGGTATTCTTCATTTTAAGGATGCCATGCGTTTTCATGTGGAGGAAGCGGACAAGAACAGCTCCTTGAAGGAACTGGGCGGGCTTTTACGGGAAGCAGTGTTTGTGCCCAAGACCAAGCATATTGATGAACTGTTCAAGGAAATGCAGTCCAGAAAGCTGCAAATGGTAATCGTAATTGATGAATACGGCCAGACAGAAGGTTTGGTGGCCATGGAGGATATTCTGGAGGAAATCGTAGGTAATATTCTGGATGAGTATGATACGGAAGAAGAGTACATTGAAGAGGCCGGCAATGACGAATATATTATTGAAGGCAAGACTCCCTTGGAGGAACTGGAAGAACTTCTGGACATCTCCTTTGAGGAGGAGAGCTTTGATACAGTAAACGGCTTTTTGATATCCCAGATGGACCGTATTCCGGAGGAGGATGAGGAGTTCGATTTGGATTTTCAGGGTTATCATTTCAAGATACTATCCGTTCAGAACAAAATGATTCAAAGCATATTGGTTACGAAATTAAGTGCACCTGAGACCGATGAGGAATCGACACTTGATGAAAGTAGCAAATAATGTTATGATTTACCGTGGAAAAGGACGGGTGCGTTCTTTTACATAGGATTATAAAAAGAGGAGTAGACAATCATGTCAGGACATTCAAAATTTGCAAATATTAAGCACAAAAAAGAAAAAAATGATGCTGCAAAGGGAAAAATTTTTACCATTATCGGTAGAGAAATTGCTGTGGCAGTAAAGGAAGGCGGTCCCGATCCGGCAAATAATTATAAGCTTGCAACCGTAATCGCCAAGGCAAAGGCCAATAACATGCCCAATGACACCATTGAAAGAGGTATCAAGAAGGCTGCAGGTGATGTGGGAAATGTAAATTACGAGTATGTTACATATGAAGGCTATGGCCCCAGCGGCATTGCTATTATTGTGGATGCTTTGACCGATAATAAAAACCGTACCGCTGCAAATGTACGTAGTGCCTTTACAAAGGGGCAGGGCAATATCGGTACCCCCGGCTGTGTATCCTTTATGTTCGACAAACGTGGACAGATTATCATTGATAAGGAAGAATGCGATATGGATGCAGACGACCTGATGATGGTGGCATTGGATGCCGGCGCAGAGGATTTCAATGAGGAAGAGGACAGCTTTGAGGTATTGACTGATCCTGACAGCTTTGATGAAGTAAATAATGCACTTAAGGAAGCAGGTATTCCCATGGTTAGTGCAGAAGTGACCATGATTCCCCAGAATTATGTAGAATTGACGGATGAGACTGCTATCAAGAATCTGCAGAAAACTTTAGATTTACTGGAAGATGACGATGATGTACAGGCTGTATATCATAACTGGGATGAATAAGTAGTACAAACACCACCTGCGGGTGGTGTTTCCTAAAATATATGACACGAGGTAAATAATATGGCATCAAATTATAGAAGAGAAACAATTTGTATTCAGTCCGGCTGGAAGCCTACCACAGGTCAGCCCAGAGTATTACCTATTATTCAGAGTACCACATATAAGTATGATACTTCTGAGCAGATGGGTAGATTATTTGATTTAGAGGATAGCGGATATTTTTATACCAGATTGCAAAATCCTACCAACGATTTTGTGGCACAGAAGATTTGTGAACTGGAGGGTGGTGTAGCAGCAATGCTGACCAGCTCCGGACAGGCGGCAAATTACTATGCGGTATTTAATATTTGTGAAGCAGGCGGACATGTAATTATGTCCTCTACCGTATATGGCGGTACCTTTAATCTTTTAACTGTTACCATGAAGAAGATGGGAATTGAATGTACCGTAGTAGACCCTGACAGTACAGAAGAAGAACTGAATCAGGCATTCAGACCCAATACCAAATGTGTATTGGCGGAGACCATTGCGAACCCCGCATTGGTGGTGCTGGATATTGAGAAATTTGCAAAGGTTGCACATGCACACGGTGTTCCTCTGATTGTGGACAATACCTTTGCTACCCCCATTAACTGTCGTCCTTTTGAATTTGGTGCAGATATTGTTACCCATTCCACCACCAAATATATGGACGGACATGCAATGTGTGTAGGTGGTGCCATCGTAGATTCCGGTAATTTTGACTGGGATGCACACAAGGACAAATTCCCCGGTTTGACCACTCCCGATGATTCCTATCATGGAGTGACTTATACCGAAAAATTTGGCAAGGGAGCATATATTACCAAGGCTACTGTACAGCTGATGAGAGATTTGGGTTCCATTCAGGCTCCCCAGAATGCATTTTTATTGAATGTGGGCCTGGAGACACTGCCTCTTCGTATGGAAAGACATTGTGCCAATGCACAGGCTGTGGCTGAGTTCCTGGAATCCCATGAAAAGGTGGCTTGGGTAAATTATCCCGGTCTGAAGAACAATAAATATTATGAATTGGCCCAGAAATATATGCCCGATGGTACTTGTGGTGTTATTTCTTTTGGATTAAAAGGCGGCAGAGCGGCAGCCGAGAAGATGATGGATAAGTTGACCCTGGCAGCTATTGTTACCCATGTGGCGGATGCACGTACCTGTGTGCTTCATCCTGCCAGCCATACCCATAGACAAATGACGGATGAACAGCTGGTGGAAGCAGGTGTAGCACCTGATTTGATCAGATTCTCTGTGGGTATTGAAAATGTGGCAGACATTATTGAAGATTTGGCTACTGCACTTAGCTTTGTATAGGAAAGGTATGAGGGAAAGATGGATAAGTTGGCGATAGTGGTTCCTTGTTACAATGAAGAACCGGTATTAAAAATTGCATCTGAAGCACTGCGTAAGGTATTAGATGATTTGATTTCCAAGGGCAAGATTGATAAGGACAGTTTTATTTTGTTTGTCAATGATGGAAGTAAGGACCGTACCTGGGCATTGATTGAAGAAGAACATCAGTTATATCCGAATCAGGTGCGTGGCGTAAAACTGGCAGGCAATGTGGGACATCAATTTGCACTGACAGCCGGTTTGATTACTGCCAAGGATATGTGTGATGTGACCGTTTCCATTGACGCAGATCTTCAGGACGATGTAAATGTAATTGAAGAGATGATTGACAAGTTCCATGAGGGTAAGGATATTGTATACGGTGTACGTAAAGAAAGAAAGACAGATACCTTCTTTAAACGTACTACTGCTCAGGGATTTTATAAAGTAATGAAAATGATGGGTGTGAAGACGGTATACAATCATGCAGATTTCCGCTTAATGTCCCGGAGAGCAGTGGAGCAGTTTTCAAAATATGAGGAAAGCAATTTGTTCCTGCGTGGTATGATTCCTCTTATTGGTTATGAAACAGATGTGGTATATTATGATCGTCTGGAGAGAGTGGCCGGTGAATCCAAGTATCCCTTGAAAAAGATGCTGGCGTTAGCGTTTAACGGAATTTCCTCCTTTAGTATTAAGCCTATTTCCATGGTAATGGGGTTGGGTATCTTTATTATTATCTGCTCCATATTGGCTGCAATATATGCTTTGATTTCCTATTTCTTTGGCAGCGTGGCCCCCGGTTGGACCTCCCTTATTTTGTCCATCTGGTTCCTGGGTGGCTTACAGCTTTTAGCCATTGGTTTGGTAGGCCAGTATATCGGCAAAATTTATATGGAAGTAAAACATAGACCTCGTTACAATATTGAGAAGATTATTTAAGATACCGGAGCGTGCTGGAGAATGTTTTGGAAAAAGAATGCACTAAGCTATGTCTTTTGGTTGCTGTATACCCTTGTATGGGGTAGCATGGTAGTATTTTTATCATTCAATCATATAATGTCGCTCCCTGTATTGGAAAGCCTAGGAGTTCCAATCAGGCTGGGAGTAGCTTTATTACCTGTTGCGATTCTTCCCGTCATCTGTGTTTTGGTGCGTTCTTATGTGGTGCACCATTATATTCATGAGGAGTATGAACAGGGATTTTGGAAAATTGCAGAGGCTTTGGGATTGGTAGTGATTATGGGCATAGGCATCTGGCTCCGTTATGACGGTATTTGGGTCAAGGACATTCAGGTGGGTGGCTATATGCAGGCGATGGTTACGGAAGGTGGTACCATTTCTTACCAAGCCCATGGTGCATCTTTCTTATACCTGCAGCTTTTAAGAGGCGTGTTTCTTCTTTTTGGAAACAAACCGGTTTTGGCATTGTGGCTTCAGGTGATATTGTTCTATATAGCCGGATTATTTTTATATCTGGGTATAAAAAGAGTGGTGGGCAAGCTCCCTGCCATGGGATTATTTGCGTTCTTCCTTTTAACACCATTTTTTCAAGGCTTATCCATGGAGCTTTCTCCATTGGGCTTATATTTGGCCATATATGGTTTCTGCTTGTTTTATCTGACAGAAGTATTAGGGGATATTCAAGGGAAAACTTTGCAGTATTTCTTTGGCGGCATTCAGGTGGCGGCTTGTATTTATCTGGATTTTATAGGTATTACATTAGTTATCTGGGCAGTGTTATTGGTGTTTATGCATGACCAGCAGTCTCCCCGGGTTACCAAAAGATATTTTTGTCTTCTTACCTTTGGTTTGGGGCTTTTGTCTGCAGGAGTTTTACTTTTTGTAACGGATATGTTGTTGACACAGCGTAGCATATTTACCGTATTGCAAAACTGGTGGTTGCAATATGGGCCTGATAAAGTTACTTTCTCTTGGGAGTATTTTGCAGGCACTCCTGGCCTTTGGCAGATTGTAATACCAATTATGGGATTACTGGGAATGGTTTCCTTTGGTTTTAGAAAGAAAACAGACCGTTTCAGCCCAATGGTACTTCTATTGACCGTGTTTGTCTTAATGGGGTGCTTTGGTATGTCATCAGATGAGATGTCCTATGATTGTTGGATTGTAATGCAGATTTTACTAGTAGCATTGGTGGGATTCTTTGATATATTTGACTTAACAGATGAAGCATATGTACAGGAAGATGAATCAGAAGCTTGCTTCTATGATGAGCAGGAAAATATAGTAATAGAAGCAACAGCAGAAAAACAACCCACATTAGATGTGGTGGAATTACCTGCTCCGAAAGCGGTTAAGCTTCTGGAAAATCCTTTGCCGGTGCCTCAAAAGCGTGCCCGTAGAACAATGGATTATCCGATTAGTGATATTCCGGAGGATGACGATTTTGATGTTCAGATACCGGAAGACGATGATTTTGACTATAAATTTTAATATGGGAAATACTAAAAGAAGCTGAGCATTCAGCTTCTTTTTTTGTGGAGGAATGAATATGGAGAAAGCAGTAAACGGCCCTTTAAAAGAGGTTTTACCTAAGGAGCAGGATAAGGAAAAGGACAAAACAAATAATATTTATTTATTGTCTATTATCGGAGAAATAGAAGGTCATGAGGCTGCCTCAGGACCGGCAAAATCCACTAAGTATGAGGAGATTTTGCCCAAATTGGCAGCAATCGAGAATAGTAAGGAAATAGATGGTGTATTGGTTATTTTAAATACCATGGGCGGGGACGTGGAGGCAGGATTGGCCATTGCGGAAATGATTGCCTCTCTCAGTAAACCTACAGTATCTTTGGTATTGGGAGGAAGTCATTCCATTGGAGTGCCCATTGCAGTCAGTACCAATTATTCCTTTATTGTACCCACGGCCACCATGGTGATTCATCCGGTAAGAAGTAATGGCACTGTTATAGGAGTTTCCCAGTCCTTTGACTATTTTAAGCTGATTCAGGACCGTATCACCGGTTTTGTATGCAAGCATTGTAAAATCAAAAAAACAGATTTTGAAGAATTGCTTTTGGAGACTGAAATTTTGACCCGGGATGTGGGAACCATTTTAGTGGGAAAAGAAGCAGTAGAAAATGGTATTATCAATCGTGTGGGTGGTATTAAGGATGCATTGGAAAAATTAAATACCATGATAGACAAAAACCATCACCACAAAAGAAAAGAGGATGACAATTCCCAATAAAAATGATATACTCTTATAAGTAAATTTTTAGTATAAGAGGTTTGATGACATGGGAGCAACATCCAGGAAGAGTACATCATCTTCGAAAAGAACCACTTCAAACAGAAAAACAAGTGGAAACAGAAGCAGAAACAGTAAAAAGAAAATGCAGCAGGAAAGTGCTTTGAATCAGGAAATTTTATTGATTCTTTTTTTTGCAGCAATGGTACTTTTGTTTTGTTGTAATTTTGGAATTATTGGCCCTGTGGGAAATGCGGTCAGTGACGTATTATTCGGCATTTTCGGTTTCTCCGCTTATATAGCACCGATACTTATGTTTGTTGCCTTTGCATTCGGTTTGGCTAATTTAGGCAATCCCAATGCTACCAGGCGACTGCTGGCAGGAACGGTGCTATTTGTGGTGTTCGGAATTATTTGTGATTTAATGGTACATAATGCGTCTTCTATGGACAGCTATAATATAAAAAGTATTTATCAATATTGTAAGGAAAGTAAAAGTGGTGGAGGCGTGCTTGCCGGTAGTGTGGCTTATTTGTTTGCTTCCTATTTGGGAACAGTAGGCACTGTGTTGGTTTCTCTTGTGTTAGCAGTGATTTCTATTATTATATTGACGGAGCGTTCTTTACTGCGCTATGTCCGTCAGAGTAGTGCACGTCTTAGAGAGCAGTCCGCAGAAGGGGCTGCCAGACGCAGGGAATATATAGAGCAACGCAAATCCGATTATGAACAGGAGCGTCAACGTAGAGAGGAATCCCGCATGAGCCGTGAGGAGGAACTGCGGCTGCGGGACGAGGAAAGACGACTGAAGGCAGAGGAAAAGGAAAATGCCAGGATTTTGAGAATGGACAAGAAGGTATCCGGGGTTATGATGGATACTGCCTTGCCCAAAGAAAATACAGTGATTAAAAAAGGGCATCGGGATGATGTTCATGAGATTACTTACCAGGAGGATAACCGGGATATGATGCAGGAAGCAGACAGTACTGCCATGCCTGCATTGGATTTCCAAAAGATTCGTATCCAGTCAGCTCATCAGGTGACCATGGATTCCTATATAGAGGAAGCGGAAGTAGTTTCTCCTTTGGAGGAAAAGCCTGTCAATACCTCGACTCAAAATATCAGAGTACACAAGGATGGCATGACCGATGGTGTGGCAGAGCGTACTGCTCCCAAACCGAAAGCAGTGGTTGCTGCGGATTCTTCACGAAATGATATGGGAATCAGTATTCCTACAGAAAAGAAGACACCTAAGAAATACATGTTCCCGCCTCTTTCCCGCTTGCAGAAGGGAGCGGCCTTTAGTGGGGACTCTACCAGTGAGTTGAAAGAGACTGCCATGCGGTTGCAACAAACTTTGCATACCTTTGGTGTAAAGGTGACCATTACGGATATCAGCCAAGGCCCCAGCGTAACCCGATATGAGTTACAGCCTGAACAGGGCGTAAAGGTATCAAAGATTGTAGGACTGGCAGATGATATTAAGTTAAATCTGGCTGCAACGGATATCCGAATTGAAGCCCCCATTCCCGGCAAGGCAGCCATTGGTATCGAGGTTCCTAATAAAGAAAATATGGCCGTGGCATTACGTGATTTGCTGGAAAGCAAGGAGTTTAAAGAATTTCCTTCCAATATAGCCTTTGCGGTAGGTAAGGATATCGGCGGAAAGACAGTGGTGGCAGATATTGGTAAGATGCCTCATATGCTGATTGCAGGCTCCACCGGTTCCGGTAAGTCTGTGTGTATCAACACTCTGATTATGAGTATCTTATATAAAGCTCATCCGGATGATGTGAAGCTGATTATGGTGGATCCTAAAGTGGTGGAGCTGAGTGTATATAATGGTATCCCCCATTTACTCATCCCGGTAGTAACAGATCCCAAGAAGGCTTCTGCAGCATTGCACTGGGCAGTAAGTGAAATGGAAGACCGCTATCGGAAGTTTGCGGATTTTAATGTACGCGATTTGAAGGGTTACAATCAGAAAGTAGAATCCATGCAGGAATCCGGTGAAGAGGGTGAATTAAAGAAATTACCCCAGATGGTGATTATTGTGGATGAGTTGGCGGATTTGATGATGGTTGCACCCGGTGAGGTGGAGGATTCCATTTGTCGTTTGGCCCAGCTGGCAAGAGCCGCAGGTATTCATCTGATAATCGCAACCCAGCGTCCCAGTGTGGATGTTATTACCGGTCTTATTAAGGCCAATATGCCTAGCAGAGTAGCCTTCGCAGTATCCAGTGGTGTGGATTCCCGTACCATTTTAGATATGAACGGTGCTGAGAAACTGCTTGGTAAGGGCGATATGCTATTTTATCCCCAGGGCTACACCAAGCCGGCCCGTATACAGGGTGCCTTTGTGTCAGATAAGGAGGTTATGGATGTGGTAGACTTCCTGAAGAATCAGGCATTAGGAAATACTTATGCGGAGGATATAGAAGCAAAGATTCAAAATATCGGTTCCGGTGGCGGCGCAGGAGGTGCTTCCGGCGGTGCAGGAAATGATTTGGACGAATATTTTGAACAGGCAGCCCGTTTTATTATTGACAAGGATAAAGCATCCATTGGTATGTTACAACGTGTTTTGAAAATCGGTTTTAACCGTGCGGCTCGTATTATGGACCAGCTCTGTGAGTACGGTGTGGTAGGTGAGGAAGAGGGTACCAAGCCCCGTAAAGTACTGATGAGTATGGAACAGTTTGAACAGCTGATAGATGAAGTTTTATAAGAGAGGATGAATATTATGAAAACAGATATACAAATTGCTCAGGAAGCAGTAATGAAGCCCATTACAGAGATTGCGGCTGAATTAGATATTACAATGGATGATTTGGAGCTTTATGGAAAATATAAGGCCAAAATCTCCGATGAGTATATGAACAAAATTGCAGATAGGCCGGATGGCAAGCTGATTTTGGTAACAGCCATTAATCCTACTCCAGCAGGAGAGGGTAAAACCACTACCAGTGTAGGACTGGGTCAGGCCTTTGGCAAATTAGGTAAGAAGGCAATTATCGCACTTCGTGAGCCCTCCTTGGGACCTTGTTTTGGTATTAAGGGTGGTGCTGCCGGTGGCGGTTATGCCCAGGTGGTACCCATGGAAGATTTGAATCTGCATTTTACCGGTGATTTCCATGCTATTACATCGGCTAATAATTTATTGGCTGCATTATTGGATAATCACATCCAGCAGGGAAATGCTTTGCAGATTGATACCAGACAGGTAGTGTGGAAGAGATGTCTGGATATGAATGACCGTGTACTGCGTAATATTGTGGTAGGGCTTGGCAGCAAGGCCGATGGTGTGGTTAGAGAGGATCATTTTGTAATTACCGTAGCCAGCGAAATCATGGCAATTCTTTGTCTGGCTGATGATATGGAAGATTTAAAGAAGCGTTTGTCTGAAATTGTAGTAGCTTATAACTATGCAGGCGAACCTGTTACTGCAGGTCAGCTGAATGCAGTAGGCTCCATGGCGGCTCTTTTAAAGGATGCATTGAAGCCTAATCTGATTCAGACCTTGGAGCATACCCCTGCATTGGTGCATGGTGGCCCTTTTGCGAATATTGCACATGGATGTAACTCCGTACGTGCCACCAAGACAGCACTGAAAATGGCTGATTACTGCATTACTGAGGCTGGCTTTGGTGCAGATTTGGGTGCAGAGAAGTTCTTTGATATTAAGTGTAGAATGGCAGGACTTAAGCCTGATGCAGTGGTATTGGTGGCTACCATCAGAGCTCTGAAATACAATGGTGGAGTCCCCAAGGCCGAGTTAAATAGTGAAAATCTGGAAGCCTTGAAAAAGGGTATTGTAAATCTGGAGAAACATATTGAAAATCTTCAGAAATACGGTGTGCCCATTGTGGTTACCCTAAACTCCTTTGTGACAGATACAGAGGCAGAGGTGGCATTTGTTAGAAGCTTCTGTGAAGAGAGAGGCTGTGAGTTCGCACTTTCCGAGGTATGGGAAAAGGGCGGCGAAGGCGGCGTGGCACTGGCTCAGAAGGTAATTCAGACTTTGGAGACCAAGGAAAGTAATTTCAAGGTATTGTATCCTGATGAGATGTCTTTAAAGGAGAAAATTGAAACTGTAGCTAAGGAAATCTATGGTGCGGGAAATGTGATTTTTGCACCTGCCGCTTTAAAGCAGTTGGATAAGTTAGAGCAGCTTGGCTTTGGACATATGCCCGTATGTATGGCAAAGAATCAGTATTCCCTGTCTGATGACCCTACCTTACTGGGCAGACCGGAAAACTTTGATATGAATATCCGTGAGGTATATGTATCTGCTGGTGCCGGATTTGTGGTTGTTTTAACCGGTGCGGTAATGACTATGCCCGGATTACCTAAGACCCCTGCGGCATTTAACATTGATGTGGACGAGAATGGAAAGATTGTAGGATTGTTCTAGTTCGGAAAGGCTTAAAAATGACAAAGATTATTGATGGAAAAGCGATTTCCCAGGAAATCAAAGATGAATTAAAGACACAAGTGGCACAGCTGAAAGAGCAGGGAGTGGAAATTACGCTGGCGGTTATTCAGGTGGGCAATGATCCTGCCTCCAGCGTATATGTAAGAAACAAAAAGAATGCTTGTGCTTATATCGGTATTCAGTCCCTGGCATATGAATTGCCGGAAGAGACTACCGAGCAGGAATTAATTGAACTATTGGAAAAGTTAAATGCCGATGCTACAGTAAACGGAATATTGGTACAGTTACCACTTCCTAAGCATATCAATGAAGACCGGGTATTGGATACCATCGTGCCTTGGAAGGATGTGGATGGTTTCCATCCTCAGAATGTAGGTGCCTTATGTATCGGAAAGCCCGGACATGTTTCTTGTACTCCGGCAGGTGTTATCCAGCTGTTGAAGCGTTCCGGCATTGAAATTGCGGGCAAGGAATGTGTGGTCATTGGCCGTAGTAATATTGTGGGCAAACCCATGTCTTTATTATTACTTCGTGAAAACGGAACAGTTACAATCGCGCACAGCCGTACAGCTGATTTGGCTGAAGTAACCAGGCGTGCAGATATATTGGTGGTAGCTGTGGGAAGACCTAAGATGATTACTGCAGAGTATGTAAAGGATGGTGCAGTGGTTATTGATGTGGGAATCCACCGAAACGCAGAGGGTAAGCTTTGTGGAGATGTTGATTACGAAAATGTGGCACCCAAATGTAGTGCCATTACTCCTGTACCGGGTGGTGTAGGTCCTATGACAATTGCTATGTTGATGCACAATTGTGTAAGTACTGCCTTAAAATAGAGGAGAACTGATATGAAATGTTCCAAATGCGGAGCACACATATCAGAAGGTTCTTTGTATTGTGATAAGTGTGGAGAAGAGGTTCAAATTGTGCCCTTATATGAGGTAGAGGCGGAACTGAACCTGAAGCAGTCCATCAGTGCTTTTTTTGATGAAATGGGTCATCAGAAGGAAGAAGCATCAAAAAAGGATGTTGTAAGGAAAAAAATTGCGAAAACCATATTGTATCTCCTGCTTGCTGCTATTATAATAGTGTTTGTGACTTTTTTAACAATCTACGTAATACAGCATTCTGCAGGATATCATATACGGAAGGGGGCAAAGTATACCGCATCTTTTGAATATGCTTTGGCCCGGGAATCCTATAAAAAGGCATTGGAGCTGGATGAGCAGAATATAAGAGCAAGGATAGCTCTGGCTGATTTGTTTTGTATCACCGGTAAATTGCAGGAATACGAACAGCAGCTTTTGATTGCAATGAAGTATGAAGAACTTTCCGAAGATGAAATGCTCGGCGTATATGAAAGATTAATAGAATTATATATATCCCGTCAGCATGGCAATGATGTGAAAACTTTGCTGGAACAGTGTGAGAGTGCCTATATAAAAGAGCAATTTGCACATTATTTGGCTAAGAATCCTACCGCAGAGCTTTCTGCCGGAGAATACCAGGGAGTACAGATACTGAAACTTCATGCGGAAGACGGCTGCGATATTTATTATACCCTGGATGGCAGCACGCCGGTACCTGGTGAGGAACAGCAGCTGTATCGTGTGCCTATTGTACTGGAAAACGGGACTTTTATTGTTACTGCATGTGCTGTAAACAGTTATGGGGTACCCAGTAATAAAGTAAGCTTTACTTATAACATTGAAAATGGTAATGTATCGGAGCCTGTTGTATATCCGGCCGGTGGTGTCTACCATGTACCTCAGTTTATAGAAGTAGATGGAAATGTGGATAACATATATTATACTACAGACGGGAGTACACCTGATAGTGCCGACAAATTATATCAGGGGCCCATTCCCATGCCTTTGGGAGAAACGGTATTTAAGTTTGTGCGTATTGAGCAGGAAGCCCGCAGTAATATTGTGCAGTGTAAGTACCAATTAGAATTGACAGATGCGATTACCAATGCTGCGGCGGTGAACATTGTGTCTGATTATGCACTTCGTGCGGGCAAAATCAAGGACCCAAGCGGCAGGATTGATGAGGCTGGGGCAAAGCTGGAATTTATTTATCAGTGTGTGATGCCCATAGGAGAAGAAGGGTATTTTTATATTGTATATGAGAATTTTGTAGACTCAGATGGTTCATCCTTTTACAATGGGAATGAATACGGAGTAAATATTTATTCGGGTCAGTTGTATCAGCTGCAAAAGGATATGTATTACAACTATGAATTAATTGAAATAGAAAGCAAATCCTAGCATGGATATGAGAGGTGGATTATGTACAAGATTTTAAAGAAAAAGGAGCTTACTACCAACATTTATCTGATGGAAGTAGAAGCGAAGCGGGTTGCAAAATCCTGCCAACCGGGACAGTTTGTAATTGTAAGAATGGATGAAGAGGGCGAAAGAATTCCTTTGACTATCTGTGATTATGACCGTCAGGCAGGTACTGTTACAATTGTGTTCCAGACCGTTGGTGCAGGAACCAAGATGATGGCTGCTCTGGCGGAAGGAGATTCTTTTAGGGATTTTGTAGGTCCCTTAGGTTGTGCTTCTGAATTTGTGAAGGAGCCTGTAGAGGAGTTGAAGAAAAAGAATATTCTCTTTGTGGCAGGCGGTGTAGGCGCAGCTCCTGTATATCCTCAGGTAAAATGGTTGCATGAGCAGGGCGTAGCCTGTGATGTAATTGTAGGCAGCAAGACCAAGGACTTGTTGATACTGGAAGAGGAAATGAAGGCAGTTGCAGGTAATCTGTACATAACTACCGATGATGGTTCCTATGGCAGAAGCGGCATGGTGACCCAGACCATTAAGGACTTGGTAGCAGAGGGTAAGAAATACGATGTCTGTGTAGCAATCGGTCCTATGATAATGATGAAGTTTGTATGCTTATTAACTAAGGAATTGGAGATTCCTACCGTTGTCAGCTTAAATCCTATTATGGTGGATGGTACCGGTATGTGCGGTGCTTGTCGCGTAACCGTAGGTGGGAAGGTAAAGTTTGCCTGCGTGGACGGTCCTGAATTTGACGGACATGCAGTAAACTTTGATGAAGCAATGAGAAGACAGGCAATGTATAAGACTGCGGAGGGTAGAGCGACCTTGAAGATAGAAGAGGGCGATACTCATCATGGCGGTTGCGGTAATTGTGACTAAGGATATT
>JAFUKS010000043.1 GCA_017473445.1 Lachnospiraceae bacterium | reverse complement strand
GTCTGACCACTGAGAGGTCGGTTTTTGCATTAATTTAATATCCAGATACCCAGATTTAAGTATGCGGCAAAGGTCAGCCATAACAGATAAGGCACCATCAGATATCCCGCAGCCTTAGAGATTTGGTAAAAGCGTACCAGGGTAGCTAATACCAGTCCCCACAACAATATCAGCCACGCAAATGAAAAGAGGTACCATTCCAAATTAAAAAAGAAAATCGGCCACAAAAAATTCACTGCCAACTGAAGGCCATACAAAAAGATTGCATCCCTCTTTTGCCCTGCATCCGCCTGCTGCACCAATACCAGATAGGAGGCCACTCCCATCAAAATGTACAAAATCGTCCATACCACAGGAAAAAGCCATCCCGGCGGCGACAGGGGTGGCTTGTTCAAGCTCGCGAAGGTCTCCATGCCGCCTCCGGTGAGCAGGGAAGCAATTACTCCCACCGCCAAGGGTACGGCAATGCATTTCAACAATAAACCTTTTTTTATTTCCACAGACATTCCCCACCTTTCCAAGTTTCCTTTTTACAGGTTATGCCCTTTCCTGGATAATTATGTTTTTCGTAGCGGCCTCCTAGGAATTTTTCATTTTTACCGTCTCCACCACATCTGCCACATGTTCACAGATATCCACACAGCATTCCACCCGACCGTAGATATTCCGCCAAATCATAATGGTGCGAAGGTCCTCCTCTTGATGCAGACGATGCATATTTTCCACAAAAAGCCGATCCCCTTTTTCTTCCAGCTCATTCACCCGGATAATCTGCTTGGCAATACTTTTAGAATGCTTAAAATCCTTCAGCTCCCTAAGTACATCTCCCAATGCCTGCATACATTCCAGCAGCAGATTTACCATAGGGAGCACATCCCTACGCACTTCCGTCACATGGCACATATAGAATTCCAGTAAAATATCCTCCACCCCATCAGATATATCATCCAAATATCCACTTAAAGCCACCAGATCCTCCCGCTCTATGGGTGTGATAAATGCCTGATTCAATACCTCCATCATTTTATGCTTTTTATTATCCCCTTTTTGCTCCAATTCATGGAGCTGGTCCAGTTTTTCCTTCAGGCTGCCTTGATGATAATTTTGTAAGGTATCCCGCAATACCTTCCCCATCTCATAGGCCACCTCAATACTGGCATTTAAGTTTTTATAATAAAATTCTTCTTTTTTCTTTTTCATCCCTGCCTCCTACAGTAATATCAAAAAAAGCTTTGCCGTAACGTAACCGATGATACCGCACCCCGGAAAGGTCAGCACCCAGGTCAATATCATATCCTGTACCACCTTATAGTTTATGGCAGATAAGCGTTTCACCGCACCCACGCCCATAATGGCAGTGGTCTTCATATGGGTAGTACTCACCGGAATCCCCCATAAGGTAGACATTAAAATACCGAAAGCCGCTGCCACATCTGCAGAAAAGCCCTGGAATTTCTCCAGCTTTACCATATCCATTCCCACAGACTTGATGATTTTCTTGCCCCCAATGGAGGTCCCCACTCCCATCACCACAGAGCAAAGCAGCATCATCCATATGGGCAATATCGCACCCTCCGTACTGTCCACGCCGTTGACCAGATACAGTCCCAGCAAAAGCACGCCCAAAAATTTCTGTCCGTCCTGGGCCCCGTGCATAAATGCCATAGCTGCACCACCCGCAATCTGTCCGCCGGTGAAAAACGGGTCTGTCTTATGTCTGTTCACATTATGTAGTATCAAGGTCAACAGTTTGCAAATACCAAACCCCACTCCAAAGCCCAGCACTGTGGAAAGGAACAAACCGTAGACTACCTTCATCCACTCCTGAGGATTGATTCCACTAAGGCCCCCTTGAAGGGCAATAGCCGCTCCGGAGAGTCCGGCAATTAACGCATGGCTTTCGCTGGTAGGTATCCCGAAATACCATGCTCCTATGGCCCAAATGACAATGGCTGTCATGGCTGCACATAAGGCAATCATGGCATCCCGGGTATTTCCGCCAAAATTTACCATGTTTTTAATGGTCATTGCAACCTTCGTATTCACCAGGGACATGATCAGTACCCCCAGAAAATTACACACCGCTGCCATTAGAATCGCCTTCTCCACAGAGATACAGCGGGTGGACACACAGGTTGCAATGGCATTGGGTGCATCCGTCCATCCGTTCACAAATACCACACCCAGTGTCAATAGTACCGCTACCAGCAGAATGGGATGTTCTCCCATCTGCTGTATGAAATAAAGAAATGATATATTTTCCATTCCGAATTTCCCCTTCGTTTTGTTTTCTTTATTTGTGTACCAGATACTTATACACCTGGATGAAAATGGTAGGACACAGTGCCAGTCCCGCAATCTGCAGCATTTCCAAGCCTCCCAGTGCAGTAATACGGAACAACCCATGTAATACGGGTACAAACAGCACCAATGCCAGCAAACATGCGCCTCCCCAGAACGCGTAAATGCTAAAGCGGTTGGACAGCAGGCCGATTCTGAAAATACTATGGCTGCTTCTACAGTTGAACCCATGGAACAGACGTGCCAAAGTCAGTGTAGCAAATGCCATGGTAGATGCTTTCAAAGGGTCTTCCCCAAGACCCAAATAATAAGCTGCCAATACCACTGCTGCAATCAACGCACCCTGTGCCAATATTTTAGCAAAGAAACTGCGATTCAAAATCCCCACTGCCGGATCCCTGGGCTTTTCCTGTAACAGGGCAGCATCCGAGGGCTCCATCCCTATGGCTATGGCCGGAAGTGAATCAGTTAGCAAATTAATAAAGAGCAAATGCACCGGAGCAAAGGGAACCGGCAACCCCAGAAATGAGGTATACAGTACTGCCAAAATACCTGCCATATTACCGGACAGCAAAAACAGGAGGGCATTTTTGATGTTACGGTACACATTACGTCCGTTTAATACTGCTTTCATGATGGTAGCAAAATTATCATCTGCCAGAATCATGGAAGAGGCATCCTTCGCTACCTCAGTACCGGTGATACCCATGGCCACACCGATATCTGCTTTTTTCAGTGCCGGTGCGTCATTTACACCGTCTCCTGTCATGGCTACAATTTTACCTAACCGCTGCCAGGATTGTACAATACGGATTTTATTTTCCGGCGATACCCGGGCATATACGGATATGCGTTCAATATTGGCATCCAGTTCTTCCCGGCTCATACAGTCCAGTTCTAAGCCGGTCAAGGCCATGTCACCTTCTTCATATATTCCGATTTCCTTAGCAATGGCCACTGCCGTAATTTTGTGGTCTCCGGTAATCATCACCGGACGTATCCCTGCACGTTTTGCACGCTCCACTGCCCCTATGGCCTCCGGTCTGGGAGGGTCTACCATCGCCACCAATCCAATGAAAATGAAATCCTTTTCATTTTCCAATAGAAGTTCTTCTTTCTCCTCCTTGTAAGCAAAGGCCAATACCCGCAGCCCCGCTTCGGAATAACGGCGGTTCTGTTCCCCTATCAGTTCCCGCTCCGTCTCCGTCATGGGACAAATTCCATCAGAATATTGAATATGGTTACAACGGTCCAGCAATACATCCACCGCTCCCTTGGTTAGTACCGTAGGCTCCCCATGCAGATGATACTTACTACTCATCAGCTTTCGGTCTGAGTCAAAGGGAATCTCCTCCTTACGGTGAAGTACCTGCCTGATATCCTCTTCCGTCATATGATACTCTGTAAATAATTCCTTGGCCCGTACCCGGACATTTCGAAACATTTCCAATAGTGCATATTCCGTAGGGTCTCCGATACCTTTACCGTCCACGATGCTTGAATCATTATTCAGCACTGCATCGTACAGCAGATACCGTTGCAGGCGATTGGTGATATCCAGCTCCCCCGGCTGCAATATCCGCCCATCTATATATATGCTTTGTACCGTCATCTTATTCTGGGTCAGAGTACCGGTCTTGTCTGAGCAAATCACCGATACACAGCCCAGACTCTCCACTGCCTTCAATTCCTTTATAATGGCATTTTCCCTTGCCATCTTTTGGGTACCCATGGCCTGGACAATGGTTACAATGGAACTAAGTGCCTCAGGAATAGCTGCTACTGCCAATGCCACCGCAAACATAAAGGAATCCAGCATGGTCATATCCCGATACAAGCATAATGCCAATACCAATCCTGAAATAATCACTACAAATATGGCCAAAGCCCGGCTAAACTTGTCCATGCTCACCTGCAGGGGTGTCTTACGTTCCTTTACCTCATTCATCAGGTCTGCGATTCGTCCCAATTCTGTATCCATACCGGTGGCTGTCACCAACACCTCTGCCCGTCCGTAAGTCACCAGACTACCGGAGTATACCATATTTTTACGGTCTCCCAAGGCCGGCTCCCCGGAAATACATTCTGCAGTTTTCTCCACACTGACTGCCTCACCGGTAAGAGAGCTCTCATTTACCTGCAGGGAATAATTGTGAATGATACGTCCATCCGCCACAATCAAATCTCCTGCCTCCAACAACACCAAATCTCCGGGCACAATCTCCCGGGAAGGAATCTCCTGCTTCTGCCCTTCCCGCAGCACCTTTGCGCTGGGAGAAGATAACTGTTTTAAGCTGTCCAGGGATTTCTGCGCCTTTACATGCTGCACAGTCCCCAATAGGGCATTCATAACAAGTACCAGCAAAATCACCAGTGTACTTTCCGGGTTACCGGACAACATGGAAATCACTGCCGCGGCCACCAGAATCACCACCAGCAAATCGCAAAACTGGTGCAGAAAAACACTTACCACGTTCTGCCTTTTTCCCTCCCGAAGCACATTTTCTCCGAAGGTTTTACGATTCTCCTCCACCTGCTTTCCGGTAATGCCCTCCTCAGAAGTCTGCAAAGTAGTTATCAACTCCGGCACTTCCTGTTCCCAGTAATGTTTCATAGCGTTCCTCCTATCCATATTCAGTTTTGATAGGTTCCTCTGTGGGAAAACATGACAGAACTGTCATTTGCGATTCCCGGACAAACAAAAAGAGACCCATCGCACATCTTCTTCTGTACGATAATAGTCTCGTTCTTATCTCAGTGTACCGTCCGGTTATTTCCAGAATAACGTGATGACGAAAAGTACAACATCCGCTTTGCATACGGCTGTGAACTACTCCCTAATATCTAGGCTGATAGTAGCACGCCAAATACGCAATCGTCAAGTAAAATAAATGTAAAAAAACTGCAAACCTTAAACAAGTTTGCAGTCTTTTGGATTATTTTAGCTTAAAAAGGGTTCCCACAATGCCTCGGGCCAGAGATGCACCCACGTTGCCGCCCAGCCTCTTGCCGAAGGAGCCGCCAATGGATTTACCGATGGTGTTACCGATTTCACGGCCGATGGTGCCACCGGCACTATTGGCCACACTCTTCATGACACTCTTTACCTGACGCTGCTTGGCTGCCTCTTCCTTTTGGGCTGCCCGTAGTGCTGCCGCTTCCTGTTTCTGACGAAGCTTCTCTGCTGCCGCAGCATCCTTTTGACGCTGCTTGGCTACCGCAGCTTCCTGAGCTGCCAAACGGTCCTCTTCCGCATCTGTTGCTACCCGTTTTTCCAGTAATTCATAAGCAGATTCCCGGTCCACAATCTGGGAATAGATACGGTTCATAGGATTACCTGTAATCAGGCTTTCCCGCACACTGTCCTCCAAGGCTCCCATCTGGCTCTGGGGAGGCAGAATATCACATTTTTTCACCACCGTTGGAATACCTTCCTCATCCAGCACAGAAATAATAGCTTGTCCAATACCTAACTGTGTCAGCACTTCATAGGTATCAAATTCCTCATTCACCCGGAAGGACTGGGCTGCTGCCTTTGCTGCCTTTTGCTCTGCAGGCGTATAGGCACGAAGAGCATGCTGCACCTTATTTCCCAGCTGCGCCAAAATTTCATCAGGAATATCCCTGGGATTCTGGGTGATGAAATAAATACCCACACCCTTGGAACGAATCAGTTTTACCACCTGACCGATTTTTTCCAGCAAGGTCTTGGAGGCGGAATCGAAAAGCATATGGGCTTCATCAAAGAAAAATACCATCTTGGGCTTTTCCAAATCTCCTGCCTCAGGCAGAATTTCAAAGAGCTCTGACATAAGCCATAGCAAAAAGGTTGAATACAGGGTAGGATTATGAATCAGCTTACGGCAATCCAGCAACTGAATCATACCCTTTCCTGTATAATCAGTACACATCCAGTCCTGGATATTCAGTGCCGGCTCTCCAAAAAATACTTCTCCGCCTTCTGTCTCCAATGCCACAATGGCACGCATAATGGCACCTAAGCTCTGGCCGGACATCTTACCATAACGGTGTTCGTAATCCTCCGGATTCTCAGAAATATAGCTGATTAAGGAACGTAAATCCTTGGTATCCAACAGAAGTAATCCCTCGTCATCTGCTATCTTAAAAATAATGGTCATAATATCCGTCTGGACTTCATTCAAATCCATAATACGGCTCAGGAGCAATGGCCCCATTTCGGATATGGTGGTACGCAGCGGCATTCCACCCTCACCATACACGTCCCAATAGGTAGTGGGGTACGCACTAAAGCTGTACCCCTGCTGCAACAGGCCCATCTCTTGAATACGTTTCTGAACGCTTCCGGAGGCTGCCCCCGGTCTGCACATAGCCGCCAGATCTCCCTTTACATCCGCCATAAATACCGGCACTCCACAATCACTGAAGGACTCTGCAAGCACCTTTAATGTGATGGTTTTTCCGGTACCGGTGGCACCGGCAATCAATCCATGTCTGTTTGCCATAGTAGGGTAGATATAAATTTTTTCCTCCCCGGAGGAACCTACCCAGATTTTATTATCCTGATACATAAAACTACCTCTCTTTTATGAGCATTTTATACTCTCTTCTGCTTCTTACGCCACACTACAATAACAGCCAAACCGCTGACAAGTGCCATGGATACCAGAATATACAGGCCCAGACCATTGGTGGTCTGCTGTTTTTCTTTCTCTGCATATCCTGCATAGCTGCCCAGATTCTGTACCGCCAGGCGACTATTCTCGGACACATAAGCAGGTGCAGATAAGAACTGCTGTACATCCACAATTTCATAGCTTCCGGTGGTCTGATTGTATACGGTAAACAACCGGTCTGCGGTTACCACCGCTACAGGCTCTGCTATCTCAGGCTTGTAGCCGGAAAGCTCTGCCAGATTGGTACCGGTCATGCCCTGGGGCTCCTGCTTCTCTTCTTTTACAGCAGCTTCCTGTTTCTTTTCCGGTTCCACCGGCTTGATGTCAGAAGTATTTTCAGAATTTTCCTCTTTGGAAGTATCCTGGGTTGTCTCTGCGGAGCCACCCTCAGACTCATTCTGGGACGCACCGCCGACTCCGGCAACTGCATCTGCATCTCCATTGACATCATTCCCGCCATCCACAGGGTTGGTACCTACCGTCGTACTGCTACCCATCTGGGAGGTGGTACCGTTTGCCACTTCACTGCCGGCTACAGCCACAGTGCCATAAGCTGCCTCTCCTCCTGCTGCCCCTGCACTGTCAACTCCGTTTCCGGTACTGTTGCCGATAATGACTGCCCCTGAGGAATTACCGCTTACCATAGCATTCAGACGCTCCGGAGTACCTGCACTTTGTGCCACCCGCGCATTGGATGCATAGCTGCCTGCCACATCCTTCAGTAAGGACTCTTCGCCTCCAAAGTAGACCTTCAGATAATCACTCAAATCCATCAGATTCCGGATGGAATGGTCAAAGAGCATTTCTCCGGTCATGTAATTGTAGCCCGCAACACCACCATTTGCATACTGCAATAGGATAAACGGTGCATTGGAATTCTGATTGTTACTCATGGCCAAAATTCCGCTGGTACTCAGGTCAGAGGGTGCATTCACAGCTTCCCCCTGATACAGGTCTATGAGGATACCATCCTCACCCAGAACAGTACAATACTCTTTACCATCCCTGGTATACAATACCGCACCGCTCTTATCATTGGCCAGCTGACCATCAATGATGGCCCAGCTGTTATTACTGCTCTTTAAAATCTGTGCCTCCCGAATAATCAGGGGTTCATTTTCAATATAGGTACAGCGTCCATAGGTGGTCACCAATCCGCCGTTTAGGCTAAACTGCTGCAAAGGAATGGTCTGTTCATACCGGACCATACCGGTAGGTATACGACCCAATTCTTCCAGAGTATCCATTGCAATTACCTGACCATCTGCCTGTAATGCCCTACCCTGATGCAAGGTCACATAATCTCCTGCCCGGAACACTGCCGTATCATCGCCACCCGCCTGAAGCTCAGTAGCCGCAGTCCAGCCCTCAGGAGTCGTCTGTATCAAAGCCTTCTTTGCTGTGGTGCCGGTACCGGATAGAATACCTTCCTCTGTAATATAATAGTACCTATTTTCATAGGTCATTACCTTACGGGTTAAATCCTCTACCTGATACTCCACAGGTTCTCCTGTCAGGGACCAGAGGTACGCATCCTTCAATTCATCAGTAAGTACATCCTCTAACCGAAAATCCCTTTCAAGTACCAGACCGCTCTGCTCCTTGGTATATCTGTAGGCATCCAGGTCAGCATAACCATATTCCAGACGGATGTCTGCAGCATAGTCATAGGTATAGGTCAGCACACGCTCTGTAATCAGCCCCTGCTCCAGTAAGGTATCGCCATAATACAAATGATAATATCCATTATCCACCAGTTCACTGCCAAATTCCACATTTACCGTATTCACACCGGTAGGATATACCATACCGTAATTGCTGGCATCTCCTGCATGCATGGTACGCAACAGCGCAAAACCGGATGTGGCTATAGGAATCGGTAACCGGATATCCTTCTCCACCTGATAACGGGTCAGAATATCCATCTGCGCATTGGTACCTGTATTGATACGTACATGGGGCAAATAGCTCTTGCCATAATAATCTGCATACTCCGCCGGATACTTATTGGCAGGAATGTCTGCTGTCAGGTTCAGATAGAAATCACCCTTCATACCATCCGAACTGTAATTGTTTGATCTCCATAAAAGCGTGTGGTAAGTATTTACCTTTGTCAGGTTATCCGATGTAAGCAATCGCACATTCCATCTGGTCCGATAACTGGCATCCTTAAATCCATAGGCATTATCATCCAGATGTACAAAACGCTTTCCTGTAGGATTATTTACATTGGCGGCCATCGAAGGAACGGTACTATCCAGCATCATATCCTTCAGCTTCCTTCCGTTTACGCTCGTTGCCTCCCAGAAAGAGGTTAAAGTTGCATTGCTTCTTGCCGCCGCATCCTTCCTGCCGGAATTGTATCTGTTCGCCATACCTTCAAAACCATCCAGATTTCCACAGAAGGCATACGCATGATTATAATTATTGGCTGTATCCGTAGTGATAGAATCGGTCAGCAGCATATTATGGTAAGTATATTCTGTTTCATAATTACTGCCGCTGGATAATTGAATGGTTCTATCTCCTCTGGTAGCGGTAATTGCTACCTTGTCACGACCGCCTGCTGCCTTATGCTCCGGTGATATGGCGGAATTATACGCCATGCCCAGGGCTCCCACTGCACCGCCAGCATAATCTCTGGCACTGACACTACCTGCAAAATAATTTCTTCTCAGATATACACCACTCTTGGAGAAAACCTCCGCTCCATCCACAAGTCTCACCGTATAGTTGTTCCGGTATAAGCCCACCAGACCACCGGCATAATCCTCCACAGCCTCTACCATTACGTTGGCGTAGGACTGTCCTGTTACACCGGCATCCTGATAACCTACCAATCCGCCTACAAAACGATACCCCTTCACTCCATACTCCGGCAACGCCACAGGAGAAGTAGCTGATACAGGAGTGCCATATACAAAGTTTTGCACTACGGTAGAGGAGGTATATCCTGCCAAGCCACCGGTATAAAGCATATTTCTGTCGGAAGCATCAATCTTACAATTATAGGTGCTACAGTAATTCATTGCCAGCGTCTGATATCCGTGAATGCCGCCAAAATAATTCAAAGTGCCTCCCAGCGTATTGTGTGCAATCAACTGAGAATCCTCAGCAGTACAATACTGGGTATTACCGCCACCTACTTTTTCGCCGGCAATCAGCCCCACTTTGGAGTGATTGGAAATCTCCACACGGGTATTCTTACATACCAGCCTGCGTGCGTCGTAATACAAATATCCGGATACACCGCCCACCCTTTGGGATGCTACGGTCACATCATCCGCTTCCGTAACCAGACAGTTGGATACAGTAGTATTATCGGTTCTGTAGCTGAGACCAAAGGCACCGCCGATGTAGTCGGTATAACCCTTTATCACAACACCCTCCACCAGATTAGGAGCATTCTCATACTCCTTGCTCTTGGGATCATAGTAGAAACCATTTTCATATACCGTGGTATATCCTGCAATACCGCCAATATAAGAGGAATTGGTATGGTTACTGCCGGTAAGCAGATTGCTCTCATCAAAAGTAATCACCGTGGTGGAATCCACCATATTACCTGCATCATCATATACAGGCGTACCGGATATCTTTACATTATGGATACCTGCTTTACTGTTGGTATTATAGGTACAGCTCATGATACCTACCAAACCGCCCACATAACGGTTACCATAAGAGATGATCTGTGCATCCTTTATAGTAATATGGTCGTAGGAAGCATTTCCTCCGTTACCTACCAAACCGCCTACATAGCCATTCCCTTTTACGGTCAGCTGCTGTGCTTCAATATTGTCCAGTCTTGCAAAACCGGTCACATATCCGGACAAACCGCCTACCTGTACATTTTTGATACCATTGGTACCCACCTTAATATTCTTCAGCACTACCTTGCCCAGTTCCGGATGCTCCTCATCATAAAAGCCTACCCGGCCGCCCTGCTGGTATGCAATGACTCCCATATAGGTACGGGCTGTGCTTTTATTATCAATAGAGATATTTTCAAAGGTTACATCATGTACATATGCCGCAGAAGTACCGATTAATCCTACAATATTCCTGCCTGCGGTATTGACGGAGCAATCCAGGAAATGCAGATTGGCCAGCTCCGAATTAAGTCGCAATATGAAATTCTCATTGTTTTTCTTAATATGAATACCCGACAGTTTAATCGGCTCTCCACTGGACTGTCCTACAAGACGTCCCAGCTTTGCATTGGTGGTATATACTGCACCACTGGAAAAATCAATATCCCGGGTAATCATGTAGTTATCATAATTACCGTAATTATTATCCTTGCTGATAAACGCATTCCAGGTAGGAATATCGTAAATCTCCGCATATAAGGTCAAAGGTACACGCACAGGGAAATCACTGAAATCCTCTGTCCGGGTCTCCCCACCGGAATTCTTATAGCTTAAAGAGGTAATGGCATAGCTGTCCTTGTATCTGTGCTGCTGATATACATCCTTGTAATATACCACCAGACGACAGTCGCCCTGGTCATCAAAGGCAAAATTACCCAAAGGCTCACATTCCAGGTCCTCAATGACCAATCCTGTAATAGTATGGTTTGCCGGACCTTCCAAATCCATCCAGATATAACGTCCGCTTTCATTGACGCCGATATTGACTACCTCCACCTCATGCCGGATACTGTTCTGCAACCAGATGTATTCCTTCTCCTCCTGGAAGGGCAAGGGTGTGGTGCTGTTTTCATAATACAGAACGGGCAAATAGCCCTCTGTTACCGGAGTATAGTCAAAGGTATTGTCCATATTGACCCGCCTTGCATCCGTATAGGAAGCAGGATTCTTGGCCTCTTCATAACTGATTAAGACATAGGTATTATCATCCTTGGGAGTACCGGACACACCATTCACGGATTGAATCTCACTACCGCACAATACTACCCTGCTCAAATCCATGGAACCCACAGTATAAGAACTGCTTTCCGCATCCGGATTGGTACAGTAAATATTACCAAAAGCCACACCGCTCATATTATTACGCTCGGTCAGCGTACTATTGACAGACATGGCACCTACCATGCCACCCACTCTGTCCTGGGATGTGGTTACATTCACCCGGGCAATCATGTTCGTCAATGCATTGACTTCCTTATGGCCGGAATGGGTTCCGATAATACCACCCACATTCTGTCCATATACATATACATCTCCGGTGGCATACACGGAATCAATCACACTGCTGGTATTTTGGCCAATCAGACCGCCGGCACCGATACAGGTACCGATATCCCGTGCCTGAATATCCACATTACGGGCATAACAATTGGAAATACGGGTACTGCTGGCAGTACCGATCAAGCCACCGATACGTCCCTCCGTATTGGTATTGGCAGGTTCCAAATAATTAATATTTACATCTGTAGCGGAACAGTTAATGATGCTACTGCCCGCATAGGAAATCGCTACCAAAGAAGACACATAGC
>JAFUKS010000042.1 GCA_017473445.1 Lachnospiraceae bacterium | reverse complement strand
GTTACTTCTCTGGATCTCCAGCACCTTGTAGCTGAAGGTACCTGCAGGGGTATCCACTGACACGGTCTCACCTGCCACATGGCCCATTAATGCCTTACCCACAGGACTCTCATTGGAAATCTTGCCCTTTAAGCTATTTGCCTCGGTAGATCCTACAATTTTGTATTCGATTTCTTCGTCAAATTCCACATCCAGAAGTCTTACCTTGCAGCCTACATTGATCTTATCCAAATCAACTTCGTCTTCATCCACTACTTCTGCATTCTTCAGAATCTTCTCCAGTTCTTCAATTCTTGCTTCGATGTCACGCTGCTCGTCCTTTGCTGCATCGTACTCAGCATTCTCGGACAAGTCTCCCTGCTCTCTTGCTTCTTTGATCTTCTGAGCTACTTCCTGTCTTCTTACTACCTTCAGTTCATGTAACTCATCCTCATATTTTCTGAGGCCTTCGTAGGTTAAAATGTTTTTCTTTTCCTGCATGATGTACATCCTTTCCGGTTTTCTTATCTATATGGCGAGCACCAAAATATCTCTAATTAATATTTCAGTATTTTACTAGTTTTTAGCTACACTGTCAAGAGCACTTTTCCCCTATCCCGGGGTTTTGTCTATTCATTATACGTGGTTTTCGGTAATTTATGCGTTTTTACCGGTCTGTGCCAAAGATTTGCTCCACACCGGCCAGCAGCTCCTCCATGGTCTCCATGGTATTAATCATTTGGCGGAACCGGGCAGAATGGGGCATCCCCACTGTATACCAAGCCAGATGCTTACGCATTTCCCGGACACCGGTATACTCTCCCTTGTATTCCAGCTGCAATCCGGCATGCTCCAGAATCACTCGTTTCTTTTCCTGATTGTCCGGATGTGCCGGCAAAGTACCATTCTCTAAATAAGCTGCACAATCCTTGAAAATCCATGGATTGCCCTGGGCAGCTCTGCCTATCATCACACCGTCGCAACCGGTCTGTTCCAGCAGTTGCAGTGCTTTTTGGGGGCTGTCCACATCACCGTTGCCGATAACCGGAATCCTTACCGCATCCTTGACCCGAGCAATAATATCCCAATCTGCCTGTCCGCTGTAATATTGCTCTCTGGTCCGGCCATGCACTGCCACTGCAGCCACCCCGCAGCTTTCTGCTATACGGGCAATTTCCACCGCATTTACCATATCCTCATTAAAGCCCTTTCGGAATTTCACCGTTACCGGTTTGTTCACCGCCTTTACCAGCTTGGTCAAAATCTCTTCCACCAGCTTGGGATTTTTCATCAGGGCACTACCCTCCCCGTTATTTACCACCTTGGGCACCGGGCATCCCATATTAAAATCCAAAATAGCAAAAGGACGCTCCTCGATACGCTTTGCCATGTCTGCGATGATATCTGCATCGGAGCCGAAAAGCTGCAAGGATGCTGGCATCTCATCGGGATGAATTTCCATCAAGGTATCTGTATTTTTATTGTTATAATAAATTGCTTTGGCACTAACCATTTCCATGCACACCAGGCCCGCTCCCATCTGCCTGCATAGCAAGCGAAATGGCAGGTCTGTTACACCTGCCATGGGGGCCAAAATCAGATTGTTGTCTAAGGTCACATTGCCTATCGTCAGCTTACTCATTTTGTCCGTACCTTTTCTTATTTCCGGGCTTTCCGGAATTATTTACGATTTTTCTCATAGATGTACAGCAAACCGTCCAATGTCAGGGAACTGTCATAGATATCAATGGTAGCTGTCTCATCTGCAATCATTCTGCCCAAACCGCCGGTAGCTACTACCTTCAGATTTTGGATGCCGCTTTCCTCTTTTACCTTGCGGATAATATACTCGGTCTGACCGATTTGACCGTATACCAGACCTGCCTGCATACTGCTGATGGTTTCCTGAGCCAGAATACTCTTGGGCTTCTTAATTTCAATATTGGGCAGTTTCGCTGTCTGGGTCCACAGTGCTTCCGAACTGATGCGGATGCCGGGTGCAGTAATCCCTGCAGTAAATTTACCCTCCTCTGTTACCAGATCATAGGTGGTAGCAGTACCAAAATCCAATACCAATACCGGGCCGCCGTATTTTTCATAAGCTGCCACCGCATCCACAATACGGTCTGCACCAATGGCTCTGGGATTCTCTGTGGTAATAGTAATGCCTGTCTTTACTCCCGGACCTACTATCAGGGGATTGGTTCCCACATATTTCACAATACCGCCCATCAGTGAATGCATCACATCGGGCACTACGCTGGCGATAATGGAACCTTCTATATCCTTTGTAGTAATCTCCTTGCTGCCCAGCAGCTGGGTAATCATTACACCGTATTCATCACTGGTTCTGGGCGTCTTGGTCATCATACGGAAGGTAGCCTGCAGCTCCTTTTCCTTATAGACACCCATGGTCATATTGGTATTGCCCACATCAATTACTAATATCATCTGTGTCCAACTCCTCTTTCAAAATCACTACTTTATAATACAGGCTCAGGGACTCAAAAAGCTCCTGGCGCTTTCTGCGAATCTCGGAAATCAATAATCCGCTGGAAACCTCATCATAGTAGAAATCATTTTCATCTGCATTGGTCTCCATGGAAATACTGCCATCTTCTTCAAACACAATGGTAAAAATGCCCCCTACTTCCTCCGTAAACATTACACAAATAATGTGCAACTCATCCTGAATGGATTGGGGGATGGCTTTAAACTGCTCATTGAAATAATATTTCTTCTCATATGCATTGGCACCGCAAAGCACCATTCTCTGATTCTCCATTTATTCTCTCCATCTCTGTCTGTTCTAATCCTATGCTTCCGATTAAATATATCCTTCCGGCCCTCTGACAGACACCTCTCCTGCATATACCTGTTCCATGCTGCCGTCATCCCGTTCTACCAACAATTCTCCCCGGGATGTAATTCCTCTGGCAATGCCTTCATACGCTCCCGCAGGCTCCAGTACCCGGACAGGCTTGTCTTGATTCAGCAGCCGATTTTGATACTCCTGCTGCAAATCAGATAAATCGGACTTGTCCAAAAAGCATCGGTAATCCTCTTGAAAGGTAGCCAATATCTCTGCCAGCAATGCCTCACGGGAAACTTCTTTGCCTCCCAAAGTCTCCAAAGCTCCGGCTTTTTGCCGCAGCTCTTCCGGTAAGGGCTGACTCTTTACATTGATTCCCACACCGATAATCAAACACTCCATATGGCTGCCAGTCATTTTTAGTTCTGTGAGAATGCCGCAAACCTTTCTTCCTTGTATCAATATATCATTGGGCCATTTGATGCCGCATGCCATACCGGTCATGGCCTCCACTGCCTTAGCCACAGATAAAGCCATCACCAGTGTCACCATGGACACTGCCTCTACCGTCGCCACGGGAGGAAGTGCCAAGGAAAAGCAAAGATTGCATCCGGGACTGTTTACCCAGTTGCGGCCTCTGCGGCCCTTTCCGTGACTTTGGTCATCTGCCACAAACAGAGCCCCGTTGCCGGTGCTCTGTCCCCATGTCTCCCACGCTCTCGTATTGGTGGAATCCGTTATTTCATAATAATGTATATCCTCTTTTTGTAAATCCAGAGGAGCCTTCAATTGGCCGGTGCCTACTCTCTGCAGGCCGGACCATATGGATTCTTTGTTCATTATGCTATGGTAGCAGCCATTACTGCCTTAATGGTATGCATACGGTTCTCAGCTTCCTCAAATACCACGGACTGCACAGACTCAAATACCTCATCAGTCACTTCCATCTCATCAATACCAAATTTCTTGCTAATCTCTGCACCAATCTGGGTCTTCAGATCATGGTATGCAGGCAGACAGTGCATAAATACTGCCTTTTCTCCCGCATTCTTCATAGCCTGTGCATTTACCTGATAAGGAGAAAGCTCACGGATACGCTCCTCCCATACCTCATCGGGTTCACCCATGGATACCCATACATCCGTATAAATGACATCCCTGTCAGTTGTTCCTAAGGTCACATCGTCTGTCAGTGTAATGCTACCGCCGTTTTCTGCAGCAATCTTTTGGCAAATCTCTACCAGTTCGGGCTCCGGAAAATAATTCTTGCTGGTACATGCCACAAAATCCATACCCATTTTCGCACAGGTCACCATCCAGGAATTACCCATATTGTAGCGGGCATCGCCCATATAGGTCAGCTTGATGCCTTTGATATATCCGAAATGCTCCTTGATTGTCAAAAGGTCAGCCAGCATCTGGGTGGGATGGAACTCATTGGTCAATCCGTTCCACACGGGTATCTTGGAATACTTTGCCAGTTCCTCCACAATGGTCTGTTCAAAACCACGATATTCAATACCATCAAACATACCTGCCAACACCCGTGCAGTATCAGCAATGCTCTCTTTCTTGCCAATCTGAGACTGGGAAGGATCCAAATAGGTACAACCCATACCCAAATCATGGGCTGCCACCTCGAAGGCACAACGGGTACGTGTACTGGTCTTTTCAAAAATGAGCGCAATATTTCTGCCTCTAAAGGTATCCACAGGAATCCCCTTCTTTTTCTTATCCTTCAGCTCTGCTGCCAGATCTACCAGATACATAATCTCCTCCGGTGTAAAATCAAGCAGTTTCAAAAAGTCACGTCCTTTCAAATCCATCATTATACCTCCTCCAATTTATTTACAGTGATAATACCCGAAATATAGCATTTTTTCATTACAAGAAAAAGAATAACACACTGCTTTTATCTTTGCAAGCCAAACCATGTGAAACCCCACTCCTGCCCTAACTGCCCATCCTTGCTCCTCCCGTAGGCCCTGCCGCCCTGCCCTGCTTTGGGACCGCCCCACCTCCCTTCTGCAGCAATTTGGGCTGTCCCTTGGATGGATTTTCAAAACCGCCCCTTCGGTTAGGGACGGTGTCTTTTACCGAATGAACATTGCCCGCCTGCTGTGAGACACACAAAGACGGCTCCTACTTTGACACAATGTTCCGGGTAGATATATTCCCACGGCATACGTTTCGTGCCATCAGCCCACTAAGCAAACGCGGGGAGATGAGCACAAGGGACAGGCACGCACCAAAGGGGACTTCCGTGTCCCCCTTGTGCTCAGCACGCATCCGTGCGTGCTGGCCTTGTACCATAAGCGTTTGCTAAGTGGGCGGTATGGCAACTTCACTTATCATGCCGTTGGGAATATATCTACCCGGAAACATTGTTTGTCAAAGTTGTGCTGTCTTTGCGGGGCATATTGCAGGCGTAGGCAATGTACATCGTATAAAAGACACCGTCGATAAACAATACCGAAGGGGCAAGGTTTTAGAAAATCCCCAAGGGTAGCCCTTGCTGCAGAAGGGAGTTGGCGGTCCCAACGCAGGGGAGGAGAGGCGGCAGGGTCCCGGGGAGGAGAAAGGCAGGCAGGCGGAGCAGAGATTCGCACGGTTGGTCTTGCACACAAAAAAGTACCGCCGGTTAGGGCGGTACTTTTTATACTATATTGGGGTTATTTATTTGCAGTTTCTTTCCAAGTAGCTGCCAGACTTGCAATGCCTTGCCATTCTGCAGGTAACAGGATGGTAGTAGCCTGACCGTCAGCAACCTTTCCGAAGGCTTCCAGACTCTTAATCTTCAGAACAGCCTCATCAGCACCTGCATCCTTCAGCATTCTGATACCGTCTGCATTCGCCTGCTGTACCTTCAGGATAGCCTCAGCCTCACCTTCTGCCTCACGAATCATTTTCTCTCGCTCTGCTTCCGCACGCAGGATTGCAGCCTGCTTATCAGCCTCTGCACGCAAAATTGCAGATTCCTTTGCACCCTCTGCTTCCAGAATCTTGGCCTTCTTTTCACCTTCTGCACGGGTTACCGCCTCACGTCTTTCACGCTCAGCCTTCATCTGTCTCTCCATTGCATTCTGAATTTCTGCAGGAGGAATGATATTCTTTAACTCTACACGGTTTACCTTAATACCCCAAGGATCGGTAGCCAGGTCAAGGGCTGCTCTCATCTGGGTATTGATGGTCTCACGGCTGGTCAGGGTCTGGTCTAACTCCAGATCACCGATAATATTACGCAGGGTAGTAGCGGTCAGATTCTCGATCGCCATCATAGGATTCTCCACACCATAGGTAAACAGCTTAGGATCGGTAATCTGATAGAACACTACGGTATCGATTCTCATGGTAACATTATCCTTGGTAATAACGGGCTGAGGAGGGAAATCTGCTACCTGCTCCTTCAAATTCACTCTTCTGGCAACACGGTCAATGAGAGGAATTTTTACATGTAAACCTACTGACCAGGTTCCCTGGTAAGCTCCCAATCGTTCCATTACATATGCCTGGGCCTGGGGCACAATCTTGATACAGGACACCAGAATAAGTAACACCAAAACAACTAACGCAATTAATAAATACTCCATATACTTCTCCGCCTTTCCGGGATATCATATCCCCTCATACTTTTATTGATTTACATCAGGTTTTACTACCAGCTTTACACCGTTTACGGCTACCACGCGCACTACCTCGCCCACCTGGAAGCCCAGCTTATCATCCACGCTACGGGCACTCCATTCCTGACCGGCAACGGTGACCTGGCCGATTCCCTGAAGATTATCAATCTCACTGATTACGATGGCCTGCTTACCCACCATACTTTCCACATTGGTTTTGATACGGTCCTTGTTGAAATACTTCACAGCAATGGGTCTGGTGAAAACCAATAATATCACCGAAACCACAAAAAACAGTATCACCTGCACTATCACAGGCAGATTCAGAATAGCCGCCAGGATAGCCACCAAAGCTCCACCTGCAAACCAAATACAGGTAAGTCCCAGTGTCAACGCTTCAATAGCAATTGCTACAATCAATAAAATTAACCAAAAAATTAACATATCTCCCATTTATACACCTCCTACACAAATGCTATTTGGAATTGTACACTTAGTGTACTACATTTTTTCTTCCGTTACAATTGCTTTTATTGCACGATAAAAGGGGTTATTGTATCAAACTATGCGTTTCCACCCTAAAATATACCTTTAACGTGCAGTTCCTACATTTTTATAACATAAAAAGAGAGAAGTACACCTACAAGTACTTCTCTCTGCGTTTTAGAAGAAAATATGATGCCCGATTACAATACCCTTTCTGGTACCGTTATTTCGGCGGAAGCTGGTGCAATCTCCTACAGGGGACGTACCGGCTAAGGCTTCCTTGGCTGCATCAATACAGCTCTGATTAATCTTACCGGACTCCAGCACTCTGTTTACCGCACCGCTCATAGCAGGTGTAAACTGTCCGGATGCATAGATAACACCATGGATAGTATCCGGATACGCCTTGCTGCGAACACGGTTCATAACTACCGCACCTACTGCTACCTGACCCTCAAAGCTTTCACCACGGGCCTCACAATGAATCAGTGCCGCCAACAACATGGTAGTATCCGCATCAGTGGTATACTCTCCATAGTTTACATGACGCTTTGCTTCTTTTTCTGCTTCTTCACGGGCAGTGATTTCTTCGTTGGTCTCACCTGCATCAATCCAGAAATCAATTACCACGCACTCACCGGATATGTATCCGGTTTTACCTTCGAAATCAACACTTACCCAACCATTCTCGGTCTGTTCGATGACTTCCATAATCTCGCCCTTAGGTAATAATCCGTAGGTCACCGATTCCGTATTGGGTTCCTGTCTTACACGTACCGTTGCCTCACTGATGGTACAGATGGTCTTCCCCACCTGGTCCGCCAGAGCTTTGGCTTCCTCGCCAAACAAAAGATATTCATCCTTTGCCCAGCCTACCACATTGCCGCTTTGTAGCTTGGTCCAGCCATTTGCACGCTCCAGAATGATACCACCACAGTCCTTGTAAAGCTTACCGACCTTCTTGGCATCCTCTTTTGCCTCCGCTCTGATATTCAACGTCTTCTTTACGTTTGCCATTACCAGATTGGATTCTTCTGTTTCAATTACCACATCCTCCAGCTGTAACTCCTGTTTGGTTGCATTTAAAATCTCTGCCGTATTGGTGGCACTGGGATTCAATATGGATGCAACACCGGCGTTCAGCTCATTCAGATAATTTCTATTGCTGCCAGCGGATGCGGTCATGCCTGTCTGCACCATTATCAGCAGGGATAAACACATTCCTGCCAGTGCCACAAGCAGCCTTCTGCTTCTTGCCATTATAATCTGCCTCCGTAATTCTCTCTGTTATAATGATTACTCATTTATAACTAAATTATTACAATTTTGTTACAAGTTTCAAAACGTACGCTGATTATAATAGCAGAAGCCTAAAACTTTGTCAAGTTTCCGATTTGTTTACGAAATATCGTTAATCCTACAAACGTTTGGATTTATCAATGCAAGCTTCCATTGCACCCATCACTGCCGCCCGCAAGCCCTTCTCTTCCAATACTTTTACCGCATCAATGGTGGTACCCCCGGGAGAGCATACCATATCCTTTAATTCTCCGGGATGCTTTCCGGTCTCCAGCACCATTTTGGCACTACCCAGAACAGCCTGGGAAGCAAATCGATAGGCCTGTGCCCGGGGCATGCCTGCTGCCACAGCTGCGTCCGCCATTGCTTCTATAAACAGGAATACATAGGCGGGAGAACTACCGCTGACACCGACCACTGCATCCATCAATTTCTCGGGAACTTCCTCTGCCAGACCAAAGCTACTCAGAAGAGAAAGTACCTGCTCCATTTCCTGGGTGCTTACATTTTCATTGGCACACACACCGGTACATCCCTCCAGTACCAGTGCCGGAGTATTGGGCATGCAACGGACCAGCTTGTGAGCATTACTTTTCAGTCCTTCTGCAATAAATGCCAGACTCTTGCCCGCCACAATACTGACAACAATGGTATCCTTACGTAATACGTCACTGATTTCTTCTAACACTGTAGGCAGCACGTTGGGTTTTATAGCAAGGAATAACACATCGGCTCTTGCAGCCACTTCTTTATTACTGGAAGTGACATCAATACCCAGCTTGTCCTTGGCTTTTTGCGCCGCTTGTGGGAATTTCTCCGCACCGAAAATCTCCTCTTTTGTTACAATCTGCTGTTTCAACATGCCACCAATCATAGCACTTGCCATGTTTCCTAATCCGATAAAACCGATTTTCATGATTATTCTCCTTTAATAACTTGTATATCGTCTGTTTAAAAGTAACGTTCTATTCCTTATGTGTCGGATAACTTACTTCATCACCCCAGCCCAGTACAATCTCCCGGAAACCTTCCACATCCATTAGTCCATAGGACCACAAAAAGGCTCTGTCCTTCTCGCTGAGTTCCTGCAATGATTTCCAGCATACATCCTTGATGGCCTGTTCTTCCCCATCTGCCACCTCCGGATCCATGCCCACGATGGGTTCCTGTTCCTTGGACACATCTACCAGGAATACATATTCCACACTACCATTGGGCCGGTGCAGGACATTGAGTGGCTTAATAATCACACCATCCAGCCCGCATTCCTCTCTTAGTTCCCGAATAGCAGCATCCTCCGGAGTCTCTCCGGCCTCAATGCCGCCTCCGGGCAGTTCAAAGATGTATCGCTTAAAACGATAGGTATGTATCATTAAGATTTTGCTGTCACGTACAACCAACGCCATACTTCTGTTACGCATATTTCCCCTACCCCCTCTGTCTATGTGCCTCATACATGAGCAATGCCGTGGCGATAGCTGCATTCAGGGACTCTACCTGTCCCTCCATAGGTATCTTTA
This sequence comes from Lachnospiraceae bacterium, assembly GCA_017473445.1. Taxonomy (GTDB): domain Bacteria; phylum Bacillota; class Clostridia; order Lachnospirales; family Lachnospiraceae; genus Acetatifactor. Next base: position 11,454 of record JAFUKS010000042.1, on the reverse strand, counting down.
GATACTGCCGTGCACAATCGGCAATCTCCCGGCTCAGTCCATTCCCCTCATTTCCAATGAGGAATGCCGTAGGCTCCTTAAAGGAAAAGGAATCGTAATAAGTCTCGCCCTGCAAATGTGCTGCATAGGTATGAATGCCCTTCTGATGGAGCAATTCCAAAGTCTCCTGTAAATCCTCCACATATACGAAAGGTACCCGGTAAATGGAGCCCATGGTGGCACGAATTACTTTTGGATTATAAATATCCACTGTTTGCTTACTCATGATAACGCCCGTTATTCCTGCCCCTTCACCGGTACGGATAATGGTGCCCAGGTTTCCCGGATCTTGGAGATTTTCCAGCACAACAAGTAAGGGATTGTGCTCATTTACCAGCTGTTCCAATTGATATTCCGACTGATGCAATACAGTCAATATTCCCTGAGGTGTCTGTGTATCGGACATTTTAGCAAATACCTCCTCCGATACCGTCTCAAATCCCACCTGCCGTAACTTGTTCCACACTTGTTCGGTACGTTCCAAAGCAGGTAGCTGTGCCTCTGACACGTACACTTCTACTATGCTTTTTTGAGGGGCCTCCTGAAACATCTTAATACCTTCTGCCAAAAACACCTTAGCCTTCCGGCGTTCCTTGGCTTTGGCCTGCCATTGGACCACCTGTTTTACCCTTGCATTTGCCACACTACTTATCATGCTTTCCCTTTCTAATGAAGAAAAGGCTATACCTCTGTATTGGTATAGCCCCTAAAAAATCTGTCTGATTATACGGACAATAAGTGTGCTACTTCAAACTGATACTCGTCGACACTCTTCTTCATATTCAATGCTTCTTCAATATCAAAGTCTGTAAACTGTCCCTGACGATAAGCCACTACTCTGTTGGTCTTGCCCTCACGAAGAATATCTACTGCGTAAGCACCCATAATAGACGCATAATATCTGTCCTTACAGGTAGGTCTACCACCACGCTGCATGTAACCCAAGATGGTAGCTCTGGTCTCAATTCCGGTAGCTGCCTCAATTCTACGTGCCATGGAAGTGGAATGTCCGATACCTTCCGCATTGATAATAATATGATGGGTCTTACCCTTCTTACGGTTGGCAATAATATTGTTAATAATCAACTGTTCGTTGAAATCATATTTCTCAGGAATCAGAATATCCTCTGCACCGTTTGCAATACCACACCACAATGCGATGTAACCTGCATCACGGCCCATTACCTCGATAATACTGCAACGCTCATGGGAAGAAGAAGTATCCTTTACACGGTCGATTGCTTCCATTGCGGTATTTACAGCAGTATCAAAGCCGATGGTGTAATCGGTACAAGCGATATCCAAGTCAATGGTCCCGGGAATACCAATGGTATTAATGCCATTTCTGGAAAGTGCCTGGGCACCACGGTAGGAACCATCACCACCTACTACTACCATGCCGTCAATGCCATGCTTTCTACAAATATCAGCACCCTTCTTCTGGCCTTCAGGTGTCTTAAACTCCAGACATCTGGCTGTACCTAAAATAGTACCGCCTCGCTGGATTATATCAGATACATTCTTTGCCTCCATGTCAATGATTTCTTCATTCAACAGGCCCATGTATCCCTTCTTGATACCCTTTACCTTTATACCTCTCGCAATGGCAGTACGTACTACTGCACGAATAGCCGCATTCATGCCCGGTGCATCGCCGCCACTGGTTAATACGCCAATTGTTTTAATTTCCTTCGCCATGAAGTTACCTCCCGGAATTTTCCAAACTGGGCTGGTTTGTCCACCCTTAAGTTCTAATTCTAATCCATTTTTTAACGCTTTTCAATAGGTTTTGTAACAACTTTCACATTTTGTTCGCCAAAAATCGCTGATAATCGCTTTTTCAGCCCTTCGTCCGCACTGACACGCAGATTTGGAGGCAAAACCTTGACTCCTTTGGTGTCTCTCAGGAAAATCACTACATCATCATTTCCATCAGAATCTGCAATAGCTGCCAGTAGCTGTTTTTGCTGGGAATTGTAGGTATCCAAATCGGGAAACTGTACCCAGATACCGGCAGGCACCGTGGAAAGCTGACGGGACTGTGCCGAATTGGCAGCTCCTGCCTGTCCTCCGCCAGACTGTTCTGCACCATAGCCACTCTGACCTCTGCCATAGCTCCGGTAACCACCACTTCCGCCTCTGTATACGGGCTTAAACAGTGACTCCTGCATATTAGCCTCATCAAAAGCTGCCATTTGCTCACAAATCAGCTTTGCATCCTTATCCTCTTCTACGGATACCCGGCCTCTTACAAAGACCTTCGCATCCTCCTGCAACAAAGCGGAATATTTCTCGTAATCCTTGGGAAATACTACAATTTCTACATTTCCTACCAAATCTTCCAGATTCAGGAAGGCCATAATCTTGTCATTCTTGGTATATTTCACGGTCTTACCGGCAATCATACCGCCCACTACTACCGTGGACTGATCCTGAACCTTCACACCACCGGTCTCTTCATCTAATGCGAAATCATTGGTGGTATTGGTAATATGCTTTTGCCACAACTCCTGGTACTCCTCCAAAGGATGTCCGCTGACATAAATTCCCAGCACTTCCTTTTCAAAGGCCAGCCGCATTTCCTTGGTATATTCGCCCACATCCGGCATTCGAATATCAAACTCTTCTTTGTCCTCCTGGGCAGCCAGGTCAAAGAGAGACATTTGTCCCGCCAGATTGTTCTTTTTATCTTTACTGATGTTATCCAGTATCTGCACGTATACGCTCATAAATTGCTTACGGGTGCCGCCCAGGCTGTCCAAGGCACCGGCTTTGATAAAGTTTTCAATAGCCCGTTTATTCATATCCTTATCTGCCATACGGGTGATGAAATCCTTCAAATTGGTGAAGGGCCCTCTCTCCCGACGTTCCGCCACAATTTCCTCAATTACATTGTGGCCCACACTCTTAATAGCAGTCAGTGCATAGCGGATACTGCTGCCGGATACGGAAAAACCGCTTTCTCCCTCGTTAATATCCGGAGGCAATAACTCAATTCCCATACTTCTACAGGTCAAAATATATTCAGACACCTTCTTGGGATTATCAATAACAGATGTCATTAATGCTGCCATAAACTCTACCGGATAATAATATTTCAAATAAGCAGTCTGGTAAGACACCACCGCATAGCAGGCCGCATGGGATTTATTAAATGCGTACTTTGCAAAGTCCATCATCTCATCATAAATATGGCCTGCCACCTTTTCATCAATTCCCTTGGCCGTACAACCGGGCACGCCCTCTTCCGGATTACCATAAACGAAATTGGCACGTTCCTTTTCCATAACACTCTGCTTCTTTTTACTCATAGCACGGCGCACCAGGTCGCTTCGTCCCAGAGTATAGCCACCCAAATCCCGCACAATCTGCATTACCTGCTCCTGGTATACAATACAGCCATAGGTAGGGGATAAAATAGGCTCCAGCTGAGGACAGGAATAGGCCACGTCTCCCTGCTCATTTTTACCCTTGATATATTTGGGAATAAAGTCCATGGGACCCGGACGATATAAGGAAATACCTGCAATCACATCCTCCAGGTTCTGTGGCTTTAATTCCTTCATAAAGCTCTTCATGCCGGCACTTTCCAGCTGGAACACACCCTCTGTCTTACCGGTACCAATGCTAGCCAGCACTGCCTTATCATCATAATCCAAATGGTCCACATCCAAACGGATGCCGGTGCTTTTCTCAATAAAATTCACTGCATCATGAATTACCGTCAGAGTACGAAGCCCCAGAAAATCCATTTTCAAAAGACCCAATTCCTCCAATGTGGTCATGGTAAACTGAGTGGTGATGGAACCATCAGAGCCTCTGGACAAGGGCACAAACTCGTCTGCCGACTTCTGACAAATGACTACACCTGCCGCATGCATGGAGGTATGCCTGGGCAGACCCTCCAGACGCTTGCTCATATCAATCAGATGATGCACCTGCTCATCCTCCTGATAAAGCTTACGCAGCTCCGGGTTCATCTCCAAAGCTCTGTCCAAAGTAATATTTAATTCATTGGGCACCATTTTGGCAATGGAATCCACGAAAGCATAGGGCAGGTCCATAACACGGCCCACATCCCGCAGCACGCCCTTTGCCGCCAGGGTACCAAAGGTCACAATCTGCACCACCTTGTCTGCGCCGTACTTGCGACCCACATAATCAATCACCTCTTGTCGCCTGTTAAAGCAAAAGTCAATATCGATATCGGGCATGGATACACGTTCCGGGTTCAGGAAACGTTCGAAGAGCAGATTATAACGGATAGGGTCGATATTGGTAATCTTAAGGGCATAGGATACGATACTTCCCGCAGCTGAACCTCTTCCGGGTCCCACGGGGATATCATTTTCCTTGGCATAATTGATAAAATCCCACACAATCAGGAAATAATCTACGTACCCCATGGTACGGATTACCCCCAACTCATAATCCAGGCGTTCCCGTAAGGTCATGCCCGTATTGCCTGCAGGCTGATTCTCGTCTCCATAACGTTCCTGCAACCCCTTAGTACAAAGTTCATTCAAATAGCTCCAGGAATCATACCCTTTAGGCACCTCATATTTAGGCAATTTGGTTACACCAAACTCAATTTCCACATTACAACGGTCCGCAATCAGCTGGGTATTTTCCACCGCTTCCCATGCATAGGGAAACAGCCCCTTCATTTCCTCTTCGCTCTTTACGAAGTACTGGCCCCCCTCATAACGCAGACGGTCCTCATCGGATAAACGTTTACCAGTCTGTAGGCACAATAAAATATCGTGGGAATCCACATCCTCCGCATAAGTATAGTGCACATCATTGGTAGCCACCAGTGGAATATCCAGCTCCTTACTCATGCGCATTAGTTCCATATTTACCTGGCGCTGTTCCGGCAAACCATGATCCTGCAATTCCAGGAAATAATTGCCCTTACCAAAACAAGCCTCGTACTTCCTTGCTGCCTTCCGGGCCTCATCGGGCAATCCCTTCATAATATAGCGCTGCACTTCACCTGCCAGGCAGGCAGACAATGCAATAATACCCTCATGGTACTGGTTTAACACCTCAAAATCCACTCTGGGTTTATAATAATAGCCTTCTGTGAAGCCTTTACTTACAATCTTCATCAGATTGGCATAGCCCTGATTGTTCTCCGCCAACAGTACCAGATGATAGTATCTGTCCTCGCCACCGGTTAATTCTTTGTCAAAACGGGAATTGGGGGCCACATAAATCTCACAACCCAAAATAGGCTTAATCCCTGCTTCCCGGGCTGCACGGTAAAAATCAATGACACCATACATGACACCATGGTCCGTGATGGCAGCACTGTTCATCCCCAGCTCTTTTACCCGGGACACATATTCTTTTATCTTGTTGGAACCATCCAACAGTGAGTACTCTGTATGGACATGTAAATGTACAAATGCCATTGTCTTTCCTGCTTTCTATTCGTAATATACTTTTCTTCCAAATACAGCTTCAAAATAATCTAAAATATTTCCCAAGGGAATGGCATAATATCTGTTATCACTATGGCCCGCTGCCATGGCAATCAGATTTCCATAGCCATCCAATATGGCTGAGCCGGAGCATCCGGAATACAATTTTAAATCCACCTCTGTAATAGGGTCTACTCCACGATATGTGATCCCCTCCGGCAGCTGGCCGTCCTTGCTCACCAGTTTACCTATCCGGTCTCTCCAAACACTCCCATCCTCATTAATGGTACGCATGCATAGATTGATCGGCGTTTCATTTTCCAAAGACTCCCAGTAAGCTTTATTGATATGGACCGTCATTACTGTATCCATGATATGAGCCGGAAGTTTTTCCACCGGAATGGTAACAAACGCCATATCCAAATCATACTCCGCAGCTTTTACCACTCCTTCCACTGCGGTGCCGTCATGAAAATATACCATAATCTCCTTCCGGTCCTTTACCACATGCTGGTTGGTACATATAATCATCTCCTGCTGCCCCAGCTCAATGACGAAACCGCTTCCCCAGGAAACCGCAGGAATCCCAAGCCCCACCATGGCGGGCTCCATCCGGCTCATAATTAATTTTACATCATCATCGGTATAACAACCCCCATCATATGGATTGAATGCACCTATAATGCGGACTTCCTGACGATGAATCACATGATGATTAATCGCCTTTTGCAATTCCATAGGCTCCATCACATGCACCAGTGCCTGTACTTTGGTCTGAAAACCAAACTGATCCGTATTGGAGTAAACCACTTCATAGGCTCCCGGTATATCTGTATTTACCTGAGACACATCCACAAGCAACGTTTCCGTCACGTCTCCATCCACAGCATCCACGCTGGTAATATCTTTCATATAATCTGCTTGGGATCCCACTGCCAGATAAAAATCTCTGACTCCTGCAATCTCCGGTCCATCATCCACCAGTACATCCAATTCCAACCAGGAGATATTGCCGGAAGCATCCTGTGCCGAAATAGCGATCCTCTGATAGCCCATATTCTCAAAAACAAGCGTATGGCTATAGCTGTCTGCACTGCCCAAATCCTCAGTGCTCTCAGCTGCTGCTATGCCCCATGAAATACGGGCAGAATTATCCCGTGCTTCTACCGCAAAGGAATCTACTCCGTAGCTTTCTCCCACTTCCAGCACATAGGGCCCGCCCTTCAATGTCAATATAGGCGGCGTGGTATCCTGAATCCGGATAATATACTCAAAGTTTTGAAAACCGTGGTGCACCGTCACCGGATATTCACCAACCTCATGCTCCCGCACATAGGATAAATCCAAGTGGCTCTTGGCCACTACCCAGTTACGGCCGGTCACATAGTCCGTAATTTCGTGGCTCACGCCCTGTCCTAACTCGTAAGTAAATACTTCCGCCACCTGCTTTACAGGCATCACATAGGGTGCAGCCAGAATACCCAGCCCTATCAAAGCCACAACAAGCAGCACACCTGCCAATATGACCGGATACTTTTTCTTCTTCCCGCCACCGGGCTCATCCTGTGGTAAAATTGTATTTTCTTCCCACTCCATGCGACTCTCTCCTGCTCCCAAACATCATCACTTCTATCTTAAAATAATTTCTCTTCCTTTTCAATCAAATCTTATCCAAAACCATCGGAAACTTGACCGACAAAAAAGCTGTGATGTCGCAACCGACACCACAGCCCTTATCAGCTTATAAATATTTCTTTAATACATCCACCTTATCCAGCTGCTCCCAAGGCAGATTCAAATCGTTGCGCCCAAAATGTCCGTAAGCTGAAGTCTGCTTGTAGATAGGTCTACGCAGATCCAGCATCTTAATGATGCCCGCAGGACGTAAATCAAAGTTCTCACGGATGATTTCTACCAGCTTCTCCTGGCTCAGCTTTCCTGTGCCAAAGGTATCCACCATAATGGAAGTAGGACGAGCCACGCCAATCGCATAGGACAACTGAATTTCACACTTGTCAGCCAAGCCCGCAGCTACAATATTCTTTGCCACATAACGTGCTGCATAAGCCGCACTACGGTCTACCTTGGTACAATCCTTACCGGAGAAAGCACCGCCGCCATGACGAGCATAACCGCCGTAGGTATCTACGATAATCTTACGGCCGGTCAAGCCACTATCGCCATTGGGACCACCGATTACAAAACGTCCGGTGGGATTAATAAAGAACTTGGTATTCTCATCAATCATCTCCTTGGGCAGAACAGGAGCAAACACATATTTCTTGATATCTGCATGAATCTGCTCCTGGGTTACCTCAGCATCATGCTGGGTAGAAAGCACTACCGCCTCCAGACGAAGTGGCTTTCCGTTCTCATCATATTCTACGGATACCTGGCTCTTGCCATCGGGTCTTAAATAAGTAAGCGTACCATCCTTACGTACCTTGGTCAACTGAAGGGTCAGCTTATGTGCCAGGGAAATAGGATAGGGCATCATCTCGGGGGTTTCATTGGTAGCATAACCAAACATCATACCCTGGTCGCCTGCACCAATCTGCTCCAGCTGCTCATCGCTCATCTGGCTCTCCTTAGCCTCCAATGCCTTGTCCACACCCATTGCAATATCGGTGGACTGCTTGTCCAATGATACCATAACTGCACAGGTATTGCCGTCAAAACCCTTTTCAGAAGCATCATAACCGATGTCTGTCACAGTCTTACGTACAATGGCAGGGATATCGATATTCGCCTTCGTAGTAATCTCACCCATTACCAGTACAAAACCGGTATTGGTACAGGTCTCGCAAGCCACACGGCTAAAGGGATCCTGCTCCATCAACGCATCCAGCACTGCATCGGACACTGCATCACAGATTTTATCAGGATGCCCCTCAGTTACCGATTCAGAAGTAAATAAAAGTTTTTCCATAAAAGTATACCTTACCTTTCTCTCCCCCTTAACGGGTTATAAATTTGTAAATAAAAAGTCCGCTTGCAGCAAGCGGACTTATATCTCACGATTCTAAATCCTCTTATTGCTCGAAATCAATCGCTCAGGTAGGCACCTTCCATAAAGGGGTTGCCGTGGCTTCACAGGTCCTATGTACCTCCACCACTCTGAATAAGAGAAATATCTATTGCATATCTACGATACTATGTGATAGCTCATTTGTCAATAGTATCAACCAATTTTTAATTTAAATTTCTGTAGCTCCCGTTCGGATTCCACTAACTCAATCTGGGCACCCAGATTTTGCAGTTTCAAATGGAAATCCTCATAACCACGCTGGATATAGTAAACATCCTCTACGGTAGTAATTCCCTCTGCTGCCAATCCTGCCAATACAAGAGCCGCACCGGCACGTAAATCCGGAGCTGAAATGCTGGCACCGGTGTAACGCTTTACACCATCTATAATAGCGGTATTACCCTCTACCTTGATATTGGCACCCATGCGGGTCAGCTCATCCACGTACTTATATCTGTTTTCAAAAATACTCTCTGTCACAATACTGGTGCCCTGGGACATAGCCAGTGCTACCGTAATCTGAGGCTGCATATCTGTGGGGAAACCGGGATAAGGCATGGTCTTCACCTGGGTATGCTGTAATTGCTTGGAAGCCACTACTCTGATACAGTCATCTGCCTCCTCCACCTCACAACCGATTTCCAACAGCTTCGCTGTGATAGACTCCAAGTGCTTGGGAATCACATTCTTTACAGTCACATCACCCTTGGTCACTGCTGCCGCAAACATAAAAGTACCTGCCTCAATCTGGTCAGGAATAATGGTATACTCCGTACCGTGCAGGCGATTTACACCTTTGATACGTACCACATCTGTACCGGCACCTTTGATATTGGCACCCATGCTGTTTAAGAAATTGGCCAAATCCACCACGTGGGGCTCTTTGGCTGCATTTTCAATAATGGTGGTACCCTCTGCCATGGTAGCCGCCATCATTACATTAATAGTAGCTCCTACGGACACCACATCCATAAAAATATGTGCACCCTTCAGCTTATCCGCTTTGGTCTTAATCAAACCATGTTCAATGACTACCTCCGCACCCAGTGCTTTGAAGCCCTTGATATGCTGGTCTATGGCACGGCATCCGATATCACATCCGCCCGGAAGTGTCACCTCTGCCTTTTTATATTTACCTAATAATGCTCCTATAAGATAATAGGAAGCTCTGATTTTCTTGATGTATTCGTTCTCCACCACCAGATTATTAATCTGTGCCGCATTAATCACTGCCCTGTGGCGTCCCTCACGCTTTACCATAACACCGATACCCTGCATGGCATTCAGCATTACATTGGTATCCCGCACGTCCGGGAGATTGTCTATATATACGGTTTCATCCGTCATAATCGCAGCAGCAAGAACAGGAAGTGCTGCATTCTTAGCACCCCCTATTTCTACCTCTCCTACTAACGGATTTCCGCCTTTGATTGCGTATTGTTCCATTGATTTGTACCTCTGCTCAGGTTCTATATTCAAATACCATATATAGTAAGATAAACTAGTCTTTCTATCTTTATACCACAATTATAGTATTTTGTAAACCGAATGCACGTTCCCGCTATTTAATACCATAATTGTTCGGATTCACTGCCGTACCATTCTTTAGAATTTCAAAATGCAGATGAGGACCTGTACTGATACCGGTATTACCTGTCTTTGCAATTACCTGGCCCTGACGTACCGTATCGCCTGCCTTACACAGCACCTTACTCAAATGGGCATAGCGAGTCTCCATGCCATTTTCATGGCGGATATACACCACATAGCCATAACCACTACCCCAGCCGGCCTTGGTAACAGTACCGCCACAGGATGCCTTAACACTGGTACCGGTAGGAATTGCCCAGTCAATACCCTTATGATAGGTACTGGCACCCTTCTTGGGTGCAGTTCTTCTACCGAAGGGAGAAGAGGTTCTACCACCACTGATAGGTCTGATAAAGCTGGGAGGAATCTTCGTACCACGCTCTACAATCTTGGGTACCGCTTCCTTTACCACCTCTTCATACAGTATCTCGCGTTCAATTTTCACATCATTTTCATAGGTGGAGCTGACCACTGCCTTACGGAAGCCTGCGGAAGGCTGCTGTAATACCTTCGTCTCAGTAGTAAACCAGTTATCATTGTCAATGTAAATCACATCTGCGTCATAAATCTCTTCCACATAGGTTTCCTCTGTGCGAAGCACAGAAAGCTCCGGCTCCGGCACCATAATTACCAGCTTATCACCAATATGGATAGTAGAATCTGCGCTGGTAAGCTTGGTAGGATTCATCGCAATAATATTATCTAAGGGAATATCCACTTTCATGGAAATCTCGGACAAAGTATCCCCTGCCACTACTGTATACTCGGTGGGTACCTCCTGAAGGGCAATCAGCTTCTGACAAGCGGTCTCCACGTTCACCAGCTGACTCTCCTGTAAATAGGCCTCTACCACCTCAATCTCTTCTGCAAAGGACATGCTGCTGATCCCCAGTTCATAATCCTCGGGTCCTTTCTCCTCCTGGGGAGCCTCCAATCCCATATCTGTCAAATAGCATTGAATACCTGCCTGCAAATCTGCATAAGCAGGAACCGCTTCCGTCAGCTGGGAATTATTTACCACCTGGATTGTCATGGCACCAAAAGAACGTGCTGTATCCATCACCATCTCTACCACATACTCACCCTGGGTGTCATACTGGTTGATGGCAGTCTGCAGCACCTGCTTTACCTCTTCCGCACTACGTAAATTTACAAGGGTATCATTGACCTTTACAGAATAGGAACGCTGCAGGGTCTCCATTAATTGTCCGTCCAGTACCTCCAGCATCTTGGACATTACATGGGTAGAATCATCCACGCGTCCCCAAAGCACTTCTTCACCACGTACTTCTAAATCCGTTTCAATGAAAGTCAATTCCGAGCTTTCGGCTGCCACCTTCCGGCGGGCCTGAATGAGGAGCTGCTCCGCTT
>JAFUKS010000041.1 GCA_017473445.1 Lachnospiraceae bacterium | reverse complement strand
TGCTGATTTTGGAAATCGATGACCGGAAGGTATGTGTGCTGGTGGATACCCTGATTGGCAAACAGGAGATTGTAGTAAAACCCATCCCCGGATATGTCAAGAAGGTCAAGGGACTTTCCGGATGTACCCAGCTGGGAGACGGCAGTATCGCATTGATACTGGACCCTGCCGGTCTGGTGGAATAAAGGGTGCGTATAGCATAAGGATAAAAGAAAGGAAAATACATATGGAAGAGGTAAAGGATATGCTGCCGGAGCAGGAAACAGACGAATCCTCCGAGCAGGTAATGGAATCCCACGCGGGAAAGTATGTAACCTTTAAATCCGGTAATGAATATTTTGCCATTAAGATTGAATATGTAAATGAGATTATTGTGTATCAGGAGATTACGGCCATACCTGAAAGCGTGGACTTCCTGAAGGGTCTTATCAATCTACGAGGCAAAATTATACCGGTCATTGATGTGAGAGTGCGGTTTAAACAACCGGAGATTCCCTACACAGACAGAACCTGCATTATCATTGTAAACTACAACAATGCAGTGGTGGGTCTGATTGTGGAAAAGATTGCTGAGGTAGTAGAGCTGGTGGATGAAAATATTATTCCCTCCCCCACCTTTGGTAAGGCTGACAAATCCCAAAATAAATATGTGTATGCCATTGGTAAAGTGGGAGATAGTGTAAAGCTGTTACTGGATCCGGATAAGCTGCTGAATGAAGAGGATTTGGCGGTATTGAACCAATTGGATGACGAAGCGGATGAAGAGGCGGAGGAAACTGCCGGAAAAAATAAACATACTGAGGAAAAAGGAGAATAAAGTCATGAAGGGTTTAAAGAACATGAAGTTTCATACGAAATTATCAATTGGATATTGTGTTATTTTTGTAGTTATGTTGGTGATAGCGATTTGTTCTTTCCAGACAGTGAGGAAGGTAACTGTTGCAGCAGATGTAGAAGCTGCAATATTGGATTTTAATAAAATGCTATGTGTTTCTATTCTGGGTATGGGTGTGTGTTTGCTGGGAATAGCTGTTTCTCTGGGCAGAGGTCTGCGTATATCTATGAAGAGGCTGATGGAAGCTACACGGGCCTTGGCGGATGGTAAAGTGGATATTAAATTAGAAAAAGGTTGTCAGGATGAATTTGGTGATTTGATTGATGAATACCGTATCATGATTGAATCCACCAAGGAACAGGCTGTGATTTTGCAGGCCATGGCAGAGGGTAATATGACAATGACGGTAGTACCCAGATCTGAGGAGGATTTAATGGGTAATTCCTTAAAGCTTTTGGCTGAGAAGAGTTTGCATACCTTAAGTGGTGTTAGCGAAGCATCCCAGCAGGTAATGACCGGTGCCCAGCAGGTGGCAGGTGCCAGTGAGGCTTTGGCCCAGGGCTCCAGTGAGCAGGCCAGTGCCATTGAGCAGATTACCGCATCCATTACCGAAGTGGCAGAAAAGACCAGACAGAATGCCAGCCAGGCCAATGAGGCGGCTAATATTGTAGGTAAGGCAATTCGGGATGTGCAGGCCGGAAATGCACAGATGGAAGAAATGGTTCAGGCAATGCAGGATATTAACAAAGCTTCCGAAAGTATTTCCAAAATTATTAAGGTCATTGACGATATTGCATTCCAGACCAATATTCTGGCATTAAATGCAGCAGTAGAGGCAGCCAGAGCAGGAGAAGCAGGTAAGGGCTTTGCGGTGGTTGCAGAGGAAGTACGTAATCTGGCGGCTAAGAGCGCTCAGGCGGCCAGCGAAACTGCGGAGCTGATTGAGGATTCCATTCGAAAGATTCATGCCGGTTCCGATATTGCCAATGCTACCCATAAATCCTTGGAAGAAGTAACCGTGGCAGTAAAGGAAAGCGAAACTTTGGTAAATGGTATAGCAGAGGCTTCCAATTATCAGGCTACAGCAGTAGCACAGATCAATCAGGCCATCGGTCAGGTGGCTGAGGTAGTGCAGACCAATTCCGCTACCAGTCAGGAATGTGCGGCAGCCAGTGAAGAATTGTCTAATCAGGCAGTACGCATGGAAGAGCTGCTTTCGGTATATGAATTAGGAAAGTAATCTTATGAATAAGGCAAGGGGCGGAGAGGTAGTCTCCGCCCTTTATTAATCTCTGGTCTTTTGGGATAAAATATATTACAATAGTAGCATGACTGATTTGGGGAGGCTATTATCATGAACAAAAAGTGGCTAAGACGCCGCGAAAGATTATTTGAGATATTGGAAGTGGGCAATGATTTTGATAGTGTGAGCCGTATTTATGATTTTGTAAATGCATTCTCCATTATTTTTAACCTGATTGTCAGTATTATGTTGACCTATGATGATTTGCGGCAGCAATACGGTCCGGTGCTTTTGATTGTAGAAGCTGTAACAGTGGCTTTTTTTGCTGTTGATTATGTGCTACGCCTGTGCACGGCCAGATTTTTATATCCGGCAGAATCCGAAGGGAGGGCTATATGGAAATATCTGTTTTCCTTTACGGGCATTGTAGACCTACTGTCCTTTTTGCCCTATTATCTGCCGGTGGTATTCCCGGCAGGTACCGTGGCCTTCCGAATGATACGGATTGTGCGTATTTTCAGGTTGTTTAGGATCAATGCCTATCACGATTCCCTAAGCGTTATAACAGCGGTTATCAAAGGAAAGGCACAGCAGTTGATTTCCTCTGTATTTATCATTCTCTTATTGATGGT
>JAFUKS010000040.1 GCA_017473445.1 Lachnospiraceae bacterium | reverse complement strand
TACACGAACAGTATACCCACTACCCAGATACAAAGGGCCTGAGCCGGGATTCATTCCCACCCCAATGGGATGATTCTTGGCAGCATCCTGTGAGTAGTACTGATAACCTGCACTTCCTAACGGAGCAATATCACCACTGGCTAAAGGAGTACCGCTTACATTCACACCACTATATACTTCATACTTAATCTGCATTCCGGTACCTTCATCACCGGGGATGGCAAATCGTACAGATGCTTTCTTGTCCCCGTAGGAGCTATACGTATAGCTGGGGGCTGTCACGTTGATTGCAATCTGAGACAGGGTACTTACCACATAAGGATAAGCAGTTCTTTGTCCGTCAATGGAGAACAAATCCATAATTTCTCCCTCGGAATCATATGCAAAGAACATTACCTGATACTCTGTATTCATATCCAGTCCACGGATGCGGGCATCTGTAAGAATACGGGTGCCTTCCGTGCGAATGGGCAGCTTCTTGCTACCGAAATTGGCCTGAGAGTAATCATCCATGGTGGCGGAAGCACCCTCCACCACCTGGTAATAGGTAGTGCCTTCCACGGTATGCTGCTCTAATTTTTGTAGCACTGCAGTGGCACCGGACACCTTGTAAATTCTTGCGTAAATACTACTGTCAGCCTGCACTCCCGCTCCCACTGCTTCCATTTCCAGAAATACACTTCGTGCACCCTGGGTAATAGTATCTTTCTTTACCGCAGGCAAAATATCTGAAACCGTAATCTCTGCAGAGGTATCCGCAAAGGCAATGGTGTTGCTCTTTGCCAGCTTTTCTACAGAATAGTAGGTACCCATTTCACTCAAACCGGTCCGGTCCAGAACCATAGTTCTCTTGCACTGGGAATTGTTGCCCAATGCATCCGCAGATACGGACAATGCAGTCAAGGGCCATCTCATAGCAAAATCTGCCACACTACCTGCACTGCCGGTACCCATTGTAATATTCAGACCTGCACCTGTTGCCGTTCCTGGAATAACCAGGGAGCCGTTCAATACACCGTTTACAGTCTCATTCATCTGGCCGGCAGACCATCTTACATAGGACTCTAAGCCACCGGCATTGATCTTCTTCACTGCAAACAAAGCTTCTCCTTCCAGATTGCCGCCGGGATACTCTGTCATCAACGATACGAACTGATCCATAGCCACTTCACCGGTGGAATAGTATCCCACCACGGAAATAGTTGCACTTGTCACACCCGCATCCTTTAAAGGCTTCAAAGGAGAAGCATCCAGATATGCATAAGCATAGCTTTCTGTGGTGCTACCCTCTGTTACTTCACCGATTACTTCAAAGTATACAGGATCATACACTGCCGTATAATCTGTACCGTTTGCATTGCCGGTAACAATCACTTTCAGGGCCGCACAATTCTTTATTCCATTCCCTCTCAGTGTCAAGCGGTAACGATATCCGCCCTCATTTACCAAAGCCTTCTCATATACAGTACCGTTAATGGTTACCTTGTCTCCCTCAGCGGTACCGGAGGTAGCCAGCAGACCCTGGGCACGGACAGCACCCATATTACTCTGCGTTGACTTAATCAGGGCAGGAGAAGAAACCAGATATTCCACTTCATAGCTTTCATTGAGGCGATAAGGTATGGACACCGTATGATACTTTCCTGCTCTTCCGTTTATCACTACCTTGGAAAATGCGTTTGCATTCACACCTGTATCGGATAGTTCAATCTCCACATTAGAGGCGGTAGCTCCGGTATCTGCCGCAGCTGCTTCCACAGAAGAATATTCCTTCACACCCAGTTGTACTTTATTGGCGCCATCTCTTACCACTGCCTGATCCGGGTCCACAATTCTATAATTCCATGTATAGCTATTGCTTGTACTGCTACCGGGATAACGCTCGACCAAAGGCTCCTGCTTTGCAAGCTCAATCACTGCAGAACGATAGTAGGGTGCATCACCTGTATATGCACAATAAGGATAGATATCATCCACATCATCATCACCACAGTCCACCTGAGTAGCATCCGCAGTCACTTCGTATCTTACAAAATAACGCTTACCTCTCTCTAAAACCGTATAGCCGTTGGCAGCAGAGCCGTCTGCTTTTGTCCAGGTAATGAGGCTGTCCGGGGTCTGTGTACCTTCAAAATAGAGATCTGTACTGGAAACGGTCCAACCACCGTCATTTCCGCCTCTCTTGGTACCAATCAATACCAATTCTCCAAGACCCGTTTCACCGGTAACATTTACAGCACCGGCAGGATAGAACAGCTTGCTGTCACTACCGTCTGTACCATCCAGTACACCGGTGGCAGGATCTGAATTATCCAATTCATATATATAATATCTTAATTCCTTTATATCCGCATAAGGATAGTCCGCATACAATCGGATACCCACAATGGTATCTTCCGCCAAGTCCGTACGGCCATAACCGCTCTGGGCTCCTTCATTGGGAATCAGCACCGTATCCACCTGCAGGTTCGGATTCAATGCCTGTACATGCCTTTTCTCTACAGCAAAGGTAATTCTGTCTTCCGATTCCTTAAAAGGAATTACATTCTGACCGGAATAATCCGTTGCTCCCAGGGCACGGATATAGAAAGTACCGCCGGCAAAGAAAATGGAGTCATTATTATCCAGACCAAAGCTGGTGGGAGTCAACACATAGCCCTTCACCTCTGCAGCAGTATTGGCATTTACTGCTTCTACAGACAGGGAGCCATCGGGCATTACCGTTACCACATCACGGGAAACCCACGCACTGTCATAAAAATCACTACCGTGATTTGCAGTATTGTTATCGGTCAGCTTTGCAGTGTTACCGATTTGGCGTTCCACTCCGTTGGCACCCATATGATACAACGCAAATTCAATGGAATCCAATGCCGTAGCTTCATATTCATAGTATGCTGCCGGTGCATCGGAAGCGGATAAAGCAGGCATGGTCAGATTGATAGCTCTTGCAAAGGCAGTGGAAGCTCTGTTCACAGAATAGGATACCAGTGAAATAGGAACCACGCCCGGTGTAATGCCACGCATACCTGCCAGATAAGTCTGCTTCTCGGGATTGCTTAAGCCGGACTGCATATCCGTCTCACAGGGACCATGTACCACCAAAGTATAGGTAGAATTTGCTCTCAAGCCATCCTTACTGAAGGGGAAGAGCCAGAAGCCGTCTTCCTTGGTTACATTGTTTGTATCTTCAAACTTAATGGTATATACATCTTCATAAGCACCTGTAATGGTCAACGTCATAGGTGCATCAATACTAATATATTGCAGCATGGTGCTGTTGCTCAAATCAGAGGTATTGTCGCTTACCTTAATCACACCTGACAGCTGGTCAAAACGGCCGTTTTCGGCTGCTGTTTTATTGACATCCAAAAATTCTACCGTCAGATTTGCCGCACTATTATCCACAGCTGCAGCAGTAGAAAGGGAGGATGCATACTCTACCTTTTTCTCATTGTCATCAAAAAGAACAATCACTCTACCCACGAAGAATCTCTCATCACCTTCACGAATGGAGAAGGTCTGGGGAGCCAGCTTGTCAGAGGTCTTGCTATATACAGGAACCACATCGGCCAAAGTTCCGCTGGCTGCTGCTGCGGATACTTCTGCGGAATCCAATAATTCATAGCGGAAACCGGTAATGCCGTTGTCAGGGTCGGCCAGCTTTTCCAGCTCCATCATCATACTGCCATTGCGGCTGTTGGGAGTCAGGGTGGGAACCATTTCACTTACGGATACATCCGTTGCCCCTTCCTTATGAGGCTTCAGACGCAGAGTCTTCAGCTCCACTACGGAATCATCGGAGTTTACATTTAAATTGCTGGCAACCACACCGGTCAGCTTCGCATAATAGGTATAATTGCTCTGCATGGTAAAAATACCGTTCCGGTTGGCATCCGGCTGCGTATCGCTAAGTACCAGATTCTCCTGACTGGTGCTCATATTGTAGTAAGTAGCCAACACCTGCTTACTGCCGTTTTCATCAAAATGATAAAATTCAACATTATAATTGTCCACATTGGAAGCAGTTACCGTAGCCTTTACAGAAACACTTCGGTCCGTTACCTTCTGCTTCTCCAGTACAATACCCATTGCATCTGTTTTAAATACCTTGGTAAAGAACGTACCGGTAATAGCCTCAGCCCCCTCGGATACCTGATAATCACCGGACACCACAATCATATATTCCCGGTCAGCCTGCAGTCCTGAGAAATTCAATGCCGCACTGCCACTTTCCAAAAGAGAACCCAGGTATTCCTGATTGTCCACTGTATTCATCTGCTCCATGGTAGCACGGTCGTACAAGGTTACCTTGGTAGTACCGGAAACCAGAGAATCATTTGGATTCATATTTAAGGTCATCTTGGCACTGCTGGCAGTCACATCGTAAGAGTCTGCGCCACTGCCGTCACCCACCGCATTCATGGTAATGGTAGGACGGGCATTCAAATCCACCGGTACAATGTTGCTGCCGCCGGCATTCTGGGCATCTTCACCGTCCAGACCCTCTGCACCGTCGTATCCCATAAGACCGCTATCCCCTTCAGCTCCTGCAGCACCTGCCCCGCCATCGCCGCCATCGGCACCTTCCATGCCGTTTTCGCCGTTCAAGCCATCTTCTCCGTCTTCACCAATCTCGCCATCTTCTCCGGCAGCACCTGCGGCACCGTTCTTTCCGTTGATTACCTTAAAGGTGGGAATCTTCAGCTGGGGAGTATCCAGATTTTCATCTATTTCAATATAAGTATTATCGTCAATTGCCATAGAGTCCAGTGCCAGCACCTTCTCTCCTGCCACATAAAAATTCTTGCTGGAAAGATTCAATTCAGCACCGGAATCTGTACTCAAATAAGTATCGGCAGATACTGTCTGATAGGTTCCCTGCTCGTGAATAACACGAACAATTCCACTGTCTACAAATTTAATTTGGGCATACTGGGGTAAATTGATCTGGCTGGAACTGCCTAAATGTAAAACTACGTTAGAAGAAACAAGCATATAATCGGTGTCTGAGATTTTCCACACAAATTCAGAGAGATTCATCTTCTCTCCCCGGCTGCTCATTTCGTAATTATTTCCGTTTTTGGTAAGAATTGTGTTTTTGGTAATGCTGTAATAACCCAGCTGATCCAGGTCTACATCCTGCACATTAAGTAAGACTCCCTTGGAAAAGGAGCCCAAAGAGCCGTCCGCATAGTGCAAAAACTGCTCCGTAGCAAGGGATACCTTGCCCCCTGCCTGGTTTTCAAATTCAACTCTCTCGTCATATTTTTCGCGATACTTGGCGCCTTGACTGAAATACAGCTGCTTACACACCTCTCCGTTTACAGTCGTCTCCTCCGTGGGTGCCAGAATATATCCGTCCGCCACAAATTCTTTCGTACTTGCGATGGTATTGGCAATGCTCAGACCTCCCAAGCCTGCTGCCAGCAAAACAATACCAATCAAAATAACCGCTAATCCCTTTTTCATCCCTTGCTCCTTTATGCTAAAGCATCCTTTGTACACACTTCTCCGAATTACCACAATACTTTACTAAAGTATGTGCCAGTTTGCTTCAGATGTCAATGCTTTTACCCTATAAAAAATACTATATTTTATCCCTGGTCCAGACGGTTCCCGTCAGTCCCACCTCATCTTCATAAAATACCGGTGTTTGCCCCTTTTTCTTTTGCTGTTCGTAGTGATGCAGCACCTTCAAAGCCACCTTACCCAGCAGGAAAATAGCAATAATATTTACCACTGCCATAAGTCCCATGGTGATATCTGCAATATTCCATACCAAAGTAAAATCCGCCAATGCTCCCAGGAATATCGCAAGCACACAAGTGACACGGAAAAAGAATAAAACCATCTTGTTATTTTTGATAAACAAAATATTGGATTCAGCATAATAGTAATTACCGATTACGCTGGTATAGGCAAAGGTAAATATGGAGAAGGTAATAAAATGAATTCCCCACTGTCCCACATTACTACTGATTGCAGCCTGCACAAAAGGGATGCCATCCAGCACTCCGCTTTGTCCCTCTACCCCTGATACCAAAAGCATCATGGCCGTACTGGAGCAAATCAGAATGGTATCAATAAATACGGAAATCACCTGCACCATACCCTGCTTTACCGGATGTTCCACATCTGCGGAGGCAGAAGCATTGGGTGCACTACCCATACCTGCTTCGTTGGAGAATAGACCTCGTTTGATACCGATTACCACCGCACTACCTGCAAATCCACCGGCAATAGCCTGTACATCAAAGGCATTTTCAAAAATAATCCCAAAAACCAGGGGCAACTGGTCCAGATGAATCACCATAGTCACCAATCCGATTAAAATATAAAGAGCTGCCATAATAGGCACAATTACGGAAGAAATAAAGCCGATTCTATGCACACCGCCCCAAATAACCGATCCGGTTGCCGCAGCCAAAAGGATGCCCACCACCGGGGGCCAGATGGTATTGGAATAATCCGCAATATAATACTCCAGCGTAGAAGACATATTATAGGCCTGCAAGCCGTTAAAGCCGTAAGCAAAGCAAATAATCAGCAGAATGGAAAACAACACCCCCAGCCAACGTTTGCCCAGAGCACGCTCCATATAATAGGAGGGGCCTCCACGATAACCTCCGTCCTGCTTTACCTTGTACACCTGGGCCAGAGTACTTTCGATAAATGCAGACGCACCACCGATAAGTGCCATTACCCACATCCAAAATACTGCACCGGGACCGCCCGCCGCTATGGCCGTGGCAATACCTGCAATATTTCCGGTACCTACTCTGGACGCGGTGGAAATCATTAATGCCTGAAAGGAAGAAACCTTCTTCTTGCCACCATCGTCCTTTCGGGTCTTTTCCAACATAGATTTCAGTCCATCCTTCAGCAGCCGAAACTGTACGCCTCTGGTACGGATGGTAAAGTAAACACCCACACCCACAAGCATAATAATCAATACATAGGTATACATAAAGTTATTGATTGCAGTCAAAAAATCATTGAACGTCATTGTTCTTCCTTCTCCTAACCTCTACTATATCCCCATAAATTTTTCATTTGCGGTATAATTCTTTCCAATTCCCATACCTGATTGCTGTTCTGGGGACTGTTGGGGTCATTTACAATCACCCGGCCCTGCTCATCCAGTCCGGTAAGCACAATAAAATGTCCCGAATCGGTAAAATCTCCCGGTCCCAATACACAGATGATGGGATAATCCTTCTGCAAAAAAGCTCTGATATGGGGCTCATCATATACCACCTGATGCACCGTAAGCCCCAGCTCCCGAGCCAATTCCGTCATCATCGTCCAGGAGGTCCCCGCATTTTCTACATAGAAACCCTTTTCTGCCGACAGACAGGCAATACTGTACGGATTCTGCTCCCCATCGCCCGTAAGACCGCAATAAACCATTGCCAGACAGGTGGGGCCACAGCCGTTCACTGCCAGGAAATTATTTCCGTAGCATTCATAGCCCCAGCGCTTGTCCCACTGGAGAAAAAGAGGAATCTCTCCTGCCACAAGCTCTCCGGTCAAATCAATTGTCTGCTCTGCATCCCCATACTGAGGATAATCCAGCACAAACTCTACTGCCTCCGGGTTGTTCCTTGCCAGCTCCACCAGGGCATCCGGATACCCATTCATATTCCAAATCCGGCCCGATACAACCCAGATATTTCTGCCGTAATTCACACACACTACCAACAGTAGCACTACAAATATCAAAAGACATACTTTGATGCCGGTTCTTTTTCGCCCATTTCCCTTCATTGTTCTGCACAAATGCCCCCATTTTTCTCATACTTTCTATCTTACATGATTTTTCCCTTTTTGTCTTTCTTTTTTGGCAAAAATTTTAAGAATTCTTAATCCTTTGTTACATTATATTTTTCCGTTAATCCCTTGTCCCTTTCCCGGGAAACAGATATAATGTTATCAAAATACTATAGGAACGGATAACACTGATCTATTATGAAAGCAAACAGACCCACTTTAAAAACTTCACATTTGTTTTTATTTGGCATTTTAGCGGTATTGCTATCCTTTCTTCCCTTTCTTTTATTGGGAACGGATGCTATCGTACCCTATCACGACCAGCTGGATGGAGAAATCATTGCCTATATTTATCGTGCCAAATATCTCTTTGGGGGAGAAATCATTCCAGAATTTATGAACGGTGCTTCCCCCAATACCCTGACACCGCCTGCTCCGCTGGCAGTTCTTTTGTTCAAGGTATTTACGCCCTTTACCGCCTATCTGCTTCTTCAATTTGGTGGGCAGCTGACGGCCTTTGTGGGAATGTTTTTGCTGGCTGTAAAGCTGTCCGGCAATAAATGGAATGCATTGATTGTGGCGCTTCTGTACGCGTTCCTCCCCTTTCTGCCTGTATACGGTCTCAGTCAGTACGGTATCCCCTTACTACTGGTATGCCTTTGGGAGCTGTACCGTGGAACACACAAGGGCTTCTCCTATGCCTATATCGCCCTATACACTGCCATGTCCTCGCTGGTATTGTGCGGTTTTGTATGGCTGGCAGGCTGGGCAATTCTTCTGGTAACTCTCTGTTTCCGTAAAGCTCTGAAAAGTTGTCTTCCTATGCTTTGGGGCTTTTTGTTGATGCTGGGCATTTACCTATCGGAAAACCTATCCTTACTTTTACAAATCCTGGGACTGAAAGACTCCTATGTGTCCCACAAAATAGAATATGCAGCCACAGGAAGCAGCTTTCTGTCTTCCTTCACAGAGCAGTTGTTACACGGCAGCGATCATTATCTGGACCGACATGAAGGAATTCTCTTTTTAAGCATCCTGTTACTGGCAGGCATTCTTGTGGCATACAAAAAATGTGATAAAGAAACTCTGCAAAGGAGCAAATGGCTCCTTCTTGACCTGGCCCTTATCTGTGCCTTCTGTCTTATTGCTGCATTCTGGCAAAGCAGCAGCAGCTTTGCTCTCCGCAGCAATTTGGGCACTTTGGGAGCCTTCCAAATCGGCAGAGTTATGTGGCTGGCTCCCACCTTATGGTATGCGGCACTTTCCATCTGCCTTTCCATCTTATGGAAGCACCGCCACACTTGGCTACGGTACTTCGGTTACGGACTTTCTCTACTCGTGCTTGGTATCACCGGCATCCTTTGTTTCAAGCATTCCCTGGTGAAGCCCTGTATACAAGAGCTATTGATAGAAGATTATGAAACCATCAGCTGGTCTGACTATTATGCATCAGATGTGATGGTGCAGGTGGAAACCTTTTTACTGGAGCAGGAAGGGTTGACCAAAGAAGAATATAAAGTGGCCAGTCTTGGAATAGACCCTGCCTCCGCACTGTATCATGGATTTTATTGTGTGGACGGATATTCCAACAATTACGATTTAGACTACAAAAAAGCTTTCCGGGCAGTTATAGCACCGGAGCTGGAGCGGAATGCCTGGTTAAAGGATTACTATGATAATTGGGGGAACCGCTGCTATCTGTTCAGTTCAGAAATTCCCGGCTATTTCAATATTGAGAAGGGAAGCTTTTGGTACAATGATTTGCAACTGGATACCGATGCACTGAAAGCACTGGGATGCGATTATATCCTTTCCGCCGCATATATTGTAAATGCAGCAGATATTCATTTGCAGCTGCTTTCCCAGGAACCCTGTCAGACCCCTGAAAGCTACTACGCAATCTATATTTATAAAATTGTTCCATAAGGGGGATGCCATGTGCTGGATTTTGATTTTCTTGATTATTTTTATAATACTTTTGACCGGCTCCTATTATGCCTATCGGATTGCCTTTCACTGTGGCAAACGCTGGCCGGAGGATGAATATGTAATACCTGAGGGCGAGCAATTCGAGGCTGCCCGGGATATTATCTATCAGTCCATGAAACAGCTACGCCAAGAGCCCTTCGAGCGGGTACAGATAACCTCCCATGACGGTAAAACCCTCCATGGGAAATATTATCATACTGCCCCGGAAGCTCCCTTGCAGATACAGTTTCACGGGTACAGAAGTCACCCCATTACAGACTTCTGCGGCGGATGTAAGCTGGCCCTGAAATTAGGGCAAAATGTATTGCTTGTAGACCAACGGGCCCATGGCAAAAGTGAAGGTGCTGCCATTACCTTTGGTATTGAAGAACGCAAGGATTGCCTGGATTGGATTCAATACGTCCGGGAACGCTTCGGTGCACAAATCCCCATTATTCTTACGGGCATCTCCATGGGGGCCGCCACAATACTGATGGCTACGGATTTGGAACTCCCATCCAATGTAAAGGGCATCATTGCCGACAGCCCTTTTTCTGCACCCGGTGATATTATCCGTAAGGTATGCCGGGTAGACATGCACCTTCCTGACAAATTAGTGTATCCCTTCATCAAGCTGGGAGCACGCCTTTTTGGAAATTTTAATTTAGAAGAAAGCAGTGCTGCCTGTGCAGTACAGCATACCCAAATCCCTCTCCTGCTAATCCACGGCGAGGATGACCGGTATGTCCCTTGTTCCATGAGCCGGAAAATTCTGGCGGCATGCAAGGGCCCCGTCACAAGTGCTTTCTTTCCGGGGGCAGGCCACGGACTCAGTTATGTGGCGGACTCTCCACGATATGAAGCTTTAACCATTGAATTTCTGGAAAATGTCTTGAAATAAACAAGGACGCCAAAATGTAGTATCCTACATTTTAGCGTCCCTTTTTAACCGGAAACTCTATTAATAGCCGGCTCTGATATTTTCTACCCGCTTGTGCTCAACAGAAATATCTGAACGGGACCATTACAATCATCTGATATACGGTTGGTTACCACGGATACCACTGCCGGCTTCTTACAGGGCAAATCAGAATTTTCCAAGGCAAGTTTTGCCCATACATTCTCATTCTCATACACCTATAACGCTGCAGCATCATAGGTATCTTTAAACTCCATCTTCATCCTTTCTCTTTTGTAAGTTATAAAATACCTCTATATCTCTATCTCATTGGCATCTGCCAAGTGAAGCTCTGTATGAAGAAATACCCGATCCCCTTCCTGCAGTACCATATTACCTCTGGGAATCAGTGCTTTATTCTTACGCTTTACCACTACGATAATGGAACGGCGGGAAATATCCAAATCCCGGATACGCATTCCTGTCCAGGGATTCTGCTCCTTCAAGACAATTTCCTTTAGGTTAATGCGTCCTCTTTCTTCAAAGGGCTCTGCTCCCAGTACAATGGCATCCCGGGCCTCTATCACCACATCACCACGGGGAACAATCAGTTTCCCGCTCCTGTTGATTACAGATACAATGACTCCTGCAGGAAGCATCAAATCGGCAATCCGCTTGCCCACCCATTTATCATTTTCCGTCATCTGTACCTTGATAAAATGCAAATCTGTTTCATAACCATACTCACTTTGCTTCTTGATATGGGTATACTGGTCCACAAAACCTGCGGAAATAATACCCGTAGGAATGGCTACCATACCTACGCCCAAAAAGGAAATAATAATACCAAATACCTTACCCAGGGTAGTAATGGGATAAATATCACCATATCCCACCGTCAGCAAAGTGGAAGCCGCCCACCATACACCGGAGAAGGCATTGGTAAACACATCCGGCTGTACCTCATGCTCCAGAC
>JAFUKS010000039.1 GCA_017473445.1 Lachnospiraceae bacterium | reverse complement strand
CCTCAAAATGGAATGGCAGGAAGTGAAGCACCTCAGCCGAGAACACCTCAACCGCCCGCAGGTAAGGCTGCAGAGGGCAACTGGAAGAGCAAGAATTTCATGACCGATGAGGATGAGTTTGAATTTGATTTCCTGAATTGGGATGGCTCAGAAGAACAATAAATGAAATAACTATAAAGAATGGGAGTACCCTGTTGACAGAGGAAAAAGCCTGTTATAATATTTGTATAACAGAAACCGATGCAACAGGGTAGTTTTTTGCCCTTCACAGGGGGAGGAGGACGCAGATGTATATAGAGATAGATTTTAATAGTGATGAAGCCATTTATATGCAGCTGCATAATCAGATTATTTTAGGAATTGCTACTTCCAGATTCCGGGAGGGAGATTCCCTGCCCAGCGTCAGACAGCTGGCAGATACCATTGGAATCAATATGCATACAGTAAATAAAGCGTATACCATATTGAAGCAGGAAGGCTATTTGAAAGTGGACCGTCGCCGCGGTGCGGTGATTGCTATTGATGTGGACCGTATCCGTGCATTGGCAGAATTAAAACGGGAATTACAGGTGATACTGGCAAAGAGTAGCTGTAGGAATGTTTCCCGTAGGGAAGTGCATGAATTGATAGACGAAATATATGAAAATTATGGAGGAGCGGAGAATGCAGTCACAATTTACCGATAAAGCACAGAAGGTGCTGAATATAGCGGGCAGATGTTCTCGTGCCATGCATCAGGGCTATATCGGCTCAGAGCATATTTTATTAGGGTTGTTAAAGGAAGACTCCAGTGTGGCAGCCAAGGTGCTTGCAGAGCATCAGGTGGATGCTGGCCGTGTTTTGGAGTTGATTAAAGAGTGGATTGCTTTTGAAGGCGGCGTTGCACTCAAAGAGCGTCCCGGATATTCCCCAAGAGCAGAGCGGATTATAAATGAGGCCCATCAGCAGGCTCAGCGTCTGGGACATAAACATACCGGTACAGAGCATTTATTAATGGCAATTATACGTGATGGAGATAGTGTGGCGGTGCGTCTTCTTACTTCCATGAGCGTAAATCTGCAAAAGCTTTATGCAGATTTGTTACGTGCTATGGGCGAGAATCCTGCTAAATTCAAGGAAGATTTAACCAAAAATAAGCAGGCAAAGCCCAAGGCTTCCATGCTGGACAATTACAGCAGAGACTTGACCGATATGGCGAGAGAAGGCCGATTGGACCCGGTGGTTGGAAGAGAGGAAGAAATTCAGCGGGTGATTCAGATTCTCAGTCGCCGTACCAAGAACAATCCTTGTCTGATAGGTGAACCGGGTGTGGGCAAAACTGCTGTGGTAGAAGGATTAGCCACAAGAATTGTGTCAGGTCAGGTGCCTGCTACCGTGCAAAATAAGCGTCTGCTTACTTTGGATTTGTCCGGAATGGTAGCCGGTAGTAAGTATCGAGGTGAATTTGAAGAACGTATCAAGAAGGTGGTCCAGGAGGTAATAGAGGACGGGAATGTGATTCTTTTTCTGGATGAGCTGCATACCATTATTGGTGCAGGCGGCGCAGAGGGCGCCATTGATGCTTCCAATATTTTGAAGCCATCCCTGGCCCGTGGGGAGATTCAGCTTATTGGCGCCACCACTATTTCTGAATATCGTAAGCATGTGGAAAAGGATGCAGCGTTGGAACGACGGTTCCAACCGGTAAGTGTGGAGGAGCCTACGGAAGAAGAGGCTACTGCCATTTTGCAAGGCATCAAGCATAAATATGAAGAGCACCACAATGTGGTGATTACAGAGGAAGCAGTGGAAGCAGCGGTGAAGCTTTCTACCAGATATATCAATGACCGGAATCTGCCGGATAAAGCTATTGATTTGATTGATGAAGCGGCAGCCAGTGCAAAATTAAGCAATATTACGATATCTCCTAAGGAAGGGCAGTTACAACGGCAGATTGCGGATTTGGACGACGAACTGGAGCTGTGCATCAGACAGGAGCAGTTTGAGACAGCGGTCAATCTGAAGAGTGAGCAGATGATGCTTAAGAAGAAATTAGAACGTCTTCAAAGCAGTCAGAGAAGCAAAGAACGGGTTACCAAATATCAGGTGGTGGAAGAGGATATTGCCCGGGTGGTGGCGATGTGGACCAAGATACCTGTGCAGAAGCTGGCAGAGAAAGAAAGCGAGCGTCTGCTGAAACTGGAAAGTATTCTGGAAAAACGGGTAATCGGACAGAGTGAGGCGGTAAAAGCAGTGGCAAAAGCCATGAGAAGGGGCCGCGTAGGATTGAAGGATCCCAACCGTCCTATTGGATCTTTCCTGTTCCTGGGACCCACCGGTGTGGGTAAGACAGAGCTGAGCAAGGCATTGGCAGAGGCTATGTTTGGCAAAGAAGATGCCATTATCCGTGTGGATATGTCCGAATACATGGAGAGCCATTCAGTATCTAAGATGATTGGTTCCCCTCCGGGCTATGTGGGCTTTGATGAGGGCGGACAGCTTAGTGAAAAGGTGCGTAGAAATCCGTATAGTGTAGTACTTTTTGATGAAATCGAAAAGGCCCATCCGGATGTGTTTAATATTCTTTTGCAGGTATTGGATGACGGACATATTACTGATTCCAAGGGACGGAAGGTCAGCTTCAAGAACACGGTACTGATCATGACCTCCAATGCAGGTGCACAGCGGATTGTGGATCCCAAGAATCTGGGCTTTGCGGCAGTAAAGGATGAGCAGAAGGACTACGAACGGATGAAGTCCGGTGTCATGGAAGAGGTAAAACGCAGCTTCAAGCCGGAGTTTGTGAACCGAATTGATGATATTATCGTATTCCATCAGCTGAGTCATGAGAATATGAAGGAGATAGTGAATCTATTGGCGTCCAATCTGTATAAGCGTTGCATGCAGCAGATGGATATTACCCTGACTATTACCTCTGCATTGAAGGAGCATTTGGTAGACAAATATGCAGACAATAAAATGGGTGCACGTCCTTTAAAGAGAGCTCTGCAAAATGTGGTGGAGGATGCACTGGCAGAGGAAATTCTCCGCGGAAAGGTGCGTGCAGGCGATAAGGTGAGTGCCGGATATAAGAATGGACAGGTGACTTTTGTGGTGAAATAATGCTTGCCTTCAAGGGGTATAAAATCTCCGAAGAAAAGCAAGAATTTTGTGGAAAAAACCTTCCGTTTATATTATACTTGAGACAGAAAGCTACTTAGGAGGATTACTATCATGGCAGTAGTAGAAGATTTACTTCGCAGTGAAGCGGATGGAGCGGTGAGCTTCGGTAACCACAAATTGGCACAGAAGGCCAAGGTGGAGGACTTTAAGCACGCAGGAGACCTGTTAAAGGTAAAGACCTACAAGGATATTACCAAGCTGGAAAAGAATGGTATGTTCCTTTATGAGTCTGTACCTGGTACCAGTGTAAACGGATTTAAGGAGCAGGCACAGGGCGTGGAGTTGTCCGTAGAAGGTGATGAAGATGCACAGATTACCATTGGTTTGGCAGATGACCGGGAGTAT
>JAFUKS010000038.1 GCA_017473445.1 Lachnospiraceae bacterium | reverse complement strand
TAGTCTGATTGTATTCTGCAAATAACTTCTGATAAATCATCATCAGTTTCGCCTGTCCCACTGCTGCACAGGCCTGCTTCTCAGAAAGAGTCTTAGGTCTTCCCTGAATGCCCAGTGCTTTTCTTCCGGCACCGATCGCACCGGAAGATACAATCACCAGTTCCTTGTTCTGGTTATGAATATCCGTAAGCAGTCGTACAAACTTCTCCAATTTAATCAGATTCAGGTGTCCCGTATCTGTATGGGTAATCGTTGATGTACCGATTTTAATCACAATTCTCTTCTTATCCTGTAAAAAAGCTCTGTTCATGCCTTAGTATCCCTTCATCCTGTTCCTCAGCCTCGGTCCGCCTGCGACGCAATCCTGTATATTGCCCGTAGCTCCACCGGACTATACTATATCTTTTTACAAAGTTCATCATACCACACCGGCTCTAAAATGCAACGTTAAAATCATTCTTCTCGCGTCAACTCTCCCTATTCACGTTCTTCTTCTATGTACATATACTTTAAAAATAGTTCTTCAAACCTTGGATTTCCTGCCAGTTCTACATGAAGCAATTTCTTAGCCTGCTGTACCATCTCTTCCATAACCTTAGGGGAAAGAAGTGCCATAGACGCCCCCATTCCCGCCAGGTTACCTGCTTGTATTACTTTTTCTTTATCCATCTGCGGCAGCAGTCCGATAGACATACAGCTGTCCACACGGATATAACTTCCAAAAGCTCCCGCCAGATAAATCTTCTCAAGCTCCTTACTCTGCATATCTGCCTGTTCCAGCAAAACCTCAATCCCTGCCCGAAGGGCTCCTACTGCAAGCTGCACCTGCCGCACATCCCCGGCATACAAATAAACCGGATGTTCTTTGTCTGTCAGAAGAATTCTGCGACCTTTATGACTTTCTTCTATTCTTCCGGCAATCCTTTGAGGCGTGCCTGCTGCCTTTGCCTCAGATTGACTTCTCATATACCCTGTATCATCCAAAATACCGACTTTTCCTAAAACTGCCATGGTATCCAAAAGCCCCGAACCACAAATTCCTTTGGGCTTTCCTTCTCCGATGACCCGGCAGACCAAATCCTGCATAGGAAAGCTTCCGTTTACGGAAACCATATCAACAGCCCCTTTGGCAGCTCTCATACCACACAGCGCCCCGCCGCCTTCCAAAGCAGGCCCTGCTGCTGCAGAACAGACGTAATGCTCTTTATCTCCAAACAGCAATATTTCCCCGTTGGTTCCTATATCCACTGCCAGAAGGTTCTTTATATCTTCCTTATATTCCTTACAAATCCATGTATATACGGCCAGAATATCTGCCCCCGCATACCCGCCTACAGGAGGCATTACCACGATTTCCGTATTTTTCAAAAAACGAAAGCCAAGAGCTTCTCCCTTTTGGCATACCAGCCCCCGATAATCCGGTTTAAAAGGACTTCTTACCAATTTTTCCGGCTTTCTCTTAAGAAGCAGCTGACACATGGCAGTATTTCCTGCAACAACTGCTCTTACCGGCTCTACATCCTGCCCCAACTGTTTGTTTACCAGTTCAAAGGCCAGCTTATCCAGCGCCTGTACCACCATCTGTTGTAGCTTCAGCAGTTGTTCTTCACTCTCTATCGCTGCCTGCAGCCGGCTGACTACATCCATTCCTAATCGGCTCTGAGGGTTTTCAACTGCCTTTGCTCCTAAGCATACAGCCTGTTCCAAATCCCAGAGCATCCCTGCCAGGGTAGTGGTTCCCAGATCAAAGGCAATACCGAAGCCTCCCTGCCTTTCCGTCAGGAAATATTTAGGCAGTTCTGCAGATATATGTTTATTTGTATTCAATTTCTTAAAAATCCCACACCCGGTACATGTCTCTTTTCTGCATCCGGGACAATTTCTGGGCTTTGGTTTCATAAGCCTGCCCTCTCTAACAACATTCTTTCTATCAGAATACCACAAACCTCTTGCAATTTTAACTACATTTCTCTATTATCTAAACAGAACAATGATTTTTTTAAGAAAAGGAACTTACTATGTGGATAGCAGATAACTGGAAAGATTACGAAGTAATAGATACCTCCCGGGGAGAAAAATTAGAGCGTTGGGGAAAATATATTCTCCTTCGTCCCGACCCACAGGTTATTTGGAACACTCCCAAAGAGGCCAAAGAATGGAAACACTTAAACGGTCACTATCACCGCAGTTCTAAAGGAGGCGGCGAGTGGGAGTTCTTTGACCTTCCCAATGAATGGAGCATTCATTATAAGGAACTGACCTTTCATTTAAAGCCCTTTAGCTTTAAGCATACAGGACTCTTTCCCGAACAGGCAGTAAACTGGGACTGGTTTTCTGATATTATCAAAAAGGCTAATCGCCCTGTTAAGGTATTAAATCTTTTTGCCTATACCGGCGGTGCTACTTTAGCTGCAGCCAAAGCAGGCGCCAGTGTTACCCATGTAGATGCCTCTAAAGGTATGGTCAACTGGGCCAAAGAAAACGCAGCCGCATCCGGTCTTTCCGATGCCCCTATCCGCTGGCTGGTGGATGACTGCGTAAAATTTGTAGAAAGAGAAATCCGCCGAGGCAATACCTACGACGGAATCATTATGGACCCTCCTTCCTACGGAAGAGGCCCTAAGGGTGAAATCTGGAAAATCGAAGAAAGTATTTATCCCTTTATTGAACTGACTACACAGCTTCTGAATAAAGATACGCTTTTCTTCCTGATTAACTCCTACACCACAGGTCTTCAGCCTGCGGTTTTAAGTTATATGTTAAATACCACCGTTGCCAAGAAGCTGGGCGGTCATGTGGAAGCCTCCGAAATCGGTCTTCCCGTATCTCACAATGGTCTGGTACTTCCCTGCGGAGCTTCCGGACGCTGGATGAGAGATTAAAAGAATTTTATCGCTTTTTTAATTAAGGTTTCGTACCCGGGCAACTGCTCTGCCAGTATATTGTCCCCGTAATAAACATAGGGTACTCTGTCCGGAAAGTACATCCACATACGATATCCGTAAAGGATTAACATGACGGCTACCAAACCGATTATGCACCATTTTAAACCTTTTACTTTTTTACCTAAAACATATCGAAAAAAGGCAACATAAATAATAAAACCAAGGACCGGAATTACAGACGGGTTCATATACATTGCTCTGGAAAACTGTCCGCGAAACAAATACAAAAACGCCCTGGTCATGCCGCATCCCGCACAAGGAATTCCGGTCAGTACCAGCAGCGGACAAAACGCATCAAATATCACATGGATGAGCACATAGTAAATCACAAATACTATCACTGCCCATCCATATTCTTTTATATCACAATAGATTCTATTTAGAAAATTTCTTATCCTTATCATTATCAAACTTTTTCAACAACCGTTCCACATCTTCTACTTGCCCGATGACCATCAGATGTTCTTTTTCATCAAATTCATAATCTGCCATAGGTAATAGCTTCGTTGTCTCTCCTCGTTTAATTCCCAGAATGCTCACTTTATATTTGGCTCTGAAATTAACTTCTTTAATACTCTTACCTACCCATTCTTTAGCAACCGGAATTTCAAAAATTGAATATTCATCATCAATTTCTATATAGTCATATACGTGATTTGCACTGTAACGCACTGCTACCTTTTCTGCAATGTCCCTGTCCGGATAAATAACTTCATCCGCACCGTTTCTCAATAAAAACTTGGCTTGAATATCTCTGGTTGCTTTACTCACCACATATTTTGCCCCATTTTCCTTTAGCAAAGAAGTTATTTCCAAACTACTTTGAAAATTGGTTCCAATGCAGACAAAGCAAATATCAAAATTTCTGACACCGATACTTTTTAATACTTCTACATTAGTACAATCTCCAATTTGTGCATTGGTAACAATAGGCATTACCGCTTCTACGCGCTCTTCCACATTATCACTTACCATCACTTCATTCTTTAATTTAACCATATTTTGACAAAGATGTTGTCCAAATCGTCCAAGTCCGATAATCAATATTGATTTCATATTTTCCTCCTCTATTTATCCAATCATAATTTTTTCAACCGGATACTGCACCGGTGCTACATTTCTTCGTTC
>JAFUKS010000037.1 GCA_017473445.1 Lachnospiraceae bacterium | reverse complement strand
TCAGCAGCATGCCGTGGTCGTAATTTCTCTGATAATCCGGCAGGTGATACCATTCACCCAAGCTCATTACCGGATAGCACTCACCGCGAATCATGGCATATTCTTCACCGTCCGGGTCTGTGTGAAGCATTTCCTCCTTCACGCCCACAAACTCCTTCACAATATCCGCCTGAATCACAAATGTGGAACCGCCGCAATTCATTACGATACCATCAATAATTGCCAGCGTAAGTGGAATCTTCAGGGTCATACTGCTGCCCTGGCCGGGGGTACTGTCAATTTCCAAGCTACCACCGATGGACTGGATATTCTGTACCACCACGTCCATTCCTACCCCTCGTCCGGAATATTCTGTGACCTTTTCATTGGTAGAAAATCCGGGTAGGGTAATGAACTGATATACCTCCTTGTCAGAGTAGGCACTGTCCGGTTTGGCATAATCCAACAGTCCCTGCTTTCTGGCCTTGGCCACTATTTTGGCTCTGTCAAGGCCGGTACCATTGTCCTGTACGCTAATCCACACTTTACCGGCTTCTGTACGGGCCGAAAGGGTTACCTTTGCTCGCTCCGTCTTTCCCTTGGCTTCCCGCACATCAGGCATCTCTATTCCATGGTCCACAGAATTTCTTACCAAATGCATCAAAGGGTCTGAGATATGTTCAATGATATTTTTGTCCACTTCCGTGGTATCTCCTATCATCTCAAATTCTACATCCTTGCCCAGCTTACGAGATACATCGAATACAATACGATTCATCTTCTGGAAGGTATTGGTAAGGGGTACCATTCGCATGGCCATAATCACATTTTGCAAATCCGTGGATATCTTGGTCATCTGCCCTGCTGCCTTGTTAAAATTATCCAATCGCAGCCCCGGCACCCGCAGGTCCGGATTCTGCAACACCACCGATTGGGAAATTACTAACTCACCGATTAAGTCCATGAGCATATCCATCTTGGCCACATCTACACTAATAAAAGAAGCTTTCTCCGCTTTTTTCGGCTTATCCTTTGCCAGCTTTTTGCCCTTACCGGGGCCTTTGGACTGAATAACGAAATCACCGGGTGCCATTTCCTTCTTGGTTTCCTGGACAGCACCGCTCTTTTCCCGGATTTCCTCTACGCTGGCGTCCAGATTAATCTGAATATTGGTACCAAAACCATCAAAGCCCATTTGGTACTCTGCACCGTTGCATTCCTTTACGTCCACCGATTTGATATCATAACCAATACCGATGAGGTTTCTGATTTCCTCCTCACTGCTCTGGGTCTGAAGTAATATCTTGAAACCGTTTTCTAATATCTTTGCACAGCTGCTTTCATCGGAAATAATATCCTCCGGATAATGGAGCAAATCCTCCGCAATCTCCTTTAGAGAATACACTGCTTTGTACGCATGCATATTTACCATTTCCGTATCAGGCGTAAAAGTAATGTAGATTCTGTAAAAGTGACTGGCACTGGTAGCCATGGGGGCAATATAAAATTGCGTAGGTGCCTCGTAAATATTTTCTTTGATTTCTTCTTGCTTTTCCTTTAATTCTCCTTTAATTCTATTTAGGAAGTCATCCAACCTTGTAATCAACTCTGCCGCCTGTCCGTCAGCACTTTCTCCATTTGACAGCTTCTCCAGCTCTCCCGTAATAAAATCCGCTGTAGCAAGCACGTGCTCCACCAGTTCAATATGGGGTACATTATCCGGATGAGATTCCCTTAAATAATAGAAAATGTCTTCCAGCTTATGGGAAGCAGCCGTGATTTCATCAAACATCATCACGCCGGATGATCCTTTTATGGTATGCATTGTACGGAAAATCTCATTGATAGCATCCTCATCAAAGCAATCCGCATCCCTCTGCTCCAGTACCATATCCTGTAACCGTTCCAGTAGCTGGGAATTCTCAAAGAGATACATATCAAGCATACCCTCTGTATTAAATCCGTCGGCCAAATACTCCAACCTCCTTTCTCAGGCAGTTCCGTTTAAATCAATCCTAACTTTTTTAGTCCCTGTTCAAATCTGGCCTGATCAATGGGTTTTCCGGAATATATGGTACAACCCAAGTCAAATGCCATCTTTACATTTTTTTCTTCATTCAAAGCAGTAGCCATAATCACCTTGGCTGCCGCATCCCCTGTGATATTTCGTTCCTTTTCAATATTACGGATGCCTTTGAGTGCCTGATAACCATCCATTACCGGCATCATAATATCCAGTACCACCAAATCATAAGGGTCATCATCCTCCAGAGCCATCATAAACGCATCCACAGCCTCCATTCCATCCACAGTTACATCGCACTCACCATATTTGGAAAGGAAATTCATCATAAACTTTCTCGTAACAAAATCGTCCTCAGCCAATAAGATTTTCATAAGCAATACTCCTTTACATTTTTTTTATCAAAGCATAAGCTCTCTTCGCAATATCCGTCAGCTTTTCCTGATACTGAACCGCTCCCAAATCGTAGGCCACTTTGGGCATTCCGTAAATTACGCAGGTGGATTCATCCTGCCCAATGGTAGCTGCTCCGGTGCTGCGCATGGCCAAAAGCCCTTTGGCACCATCACCACCCATACCGGTAAGCAAAATACCGATTGCTCTGTTTCCCGCGGCCTTTGCCACAGAGTCAAACAATACATCCACCGACGGACAATGTCCACTGACCCTCTCACCGGGCTTCACCTCTACCCGGTAACCGTCCGGTCTTTTCACTACTTTCGTCTGCCGGTCTCCTGCAGGTGCAATCAGCACATGGCCCGGAAGCACCTTGTCACCGTCTTCCGCTTCCTTCACCCGGACCTTACATTGATTATCCAAACGCTTTGCATACATCCCGGTAAATCCCGGTGGCATATGCTGTACCACCACCACCCCCGGTATATCCGGCTCAAATTCTTTTATTACAGTGGCTATGGCCTCCGGCCCTCCGGTGGAAGCACCGATGGCAATGATCTGTTCCTCCTGCCGGGAAGTAGAAGCTTCCCTTTGAGACAGGACCATCTTCTTTACATTTCCCATCTTTGCAGTGGAAGCAATCTTAATCTTTACAGGTAACTCATTTCTTAAAAAATTCTCTAACTGCTCCTGTTTGTTCACCTGGGGTTTGGCCACAAAATCTACCGCCCCTGCCTGCAACGCATCAAACACCTTGTCGCTGAGGGAACTGATTACCACTGTGGGAATAGGGTATTGGGGCATCAGCTTCTGCAAAAACTCAATACCGCTCATTTTGGGCAGCTCTATATCCAGGGTCATTACATCCGGTTGGTGTGCAATGATTGCATCCCGGGCCTCATAGGGGTCCTGAGCCACTGCGACCACTTCCAATGCAGGGTCTTCCTTTAGGCACTGGGCCAATAGTTTACTGAATACCAGAGAGTCCTCTACTATTAATACTTTTATCTTCCGCACGTCTTTCTCTCCTGTACTTTTATTCTCCTTGCCACCAGCCCTTAATGAAGCTGTCTGGCGATCTTTTTACAAATACCGAATATTTGCTCATTGAATTTGGTGCCCACATCACCCTGCATAATGGCCAAGGCCTCCGGTCCGGTATAGGCTTCACGATAGATTCTGGACTCCGTTAATGCACAGTAGGCACTGACCAGGGATACAATCTGTGCCGCCAGAGGAATCTCCTTTCCCGCCTTACCTGAGGGATAACCGGAACCATCCCAGTTCTCGTGATGATTCTGGGCAATCTCCACAGACATCTGCATGTAATCATTGTAATCACCGGTACTGGCAATATCCTGAAGCAGCTGGGCTCCAAAGGTGGTATGAGTATACATAATCTCCCATTCCTGCCGGGTTAAGGCTCCTTCCTTTTGCAAAATCTCCATAGGAACCACCACATTGCCCACATCACACAAGGGTGCTGCCAATTCTATGGTATCAATATAAGAATCAGAAATCTCGTTGCCATATTCATTAGATAATTGCATGGCCTGGGCCAATATCCGACAATTGTATGCCAGTCTTTCCATGTGCTTTTCCGCATAACCGGAATTCTTACGTACCACATTGGCCAAGCCGTACAATACCCGCTTTTTCTCTGACTCAATC
This sequence comes from Lachnospiraceae bacterium, assembly GCA_017473445.1. GTDB lineage: Bacteria > Bacillota > Clostridia > Lachnospirales > Lachnospiraceae > Acetatifactor. Next base: position 8,101 of record JAFUKS010000037.1, on the reverse strand, counting down.
TGCTTTAGCTGTTCTGAAAGGGAAGTCACAAGCTTACGGTTTTGTTCCCGCAATTCGCAGTTGGTCTCATAGAAACGCAAATGCATTCCAACCCGTGCCTTTACCACCTCCGGAATGAAGGGCTTGGTTATATAATCCTCACACCCTAATTCAAAGCCCTTTACCACAGACTCCGTAGAATCATGGGCTGAAATAAAGATGATGGGAACATCCCGCAGGGTAGGAGCACTTTTTACCACTTTGCAAAAATCAAACCCATCCATTTCGGGCATGGAAATATCCAAAAGCACCAACTGGGGAGGATGCTCTGCAAAGGCCTTCAGAGCCTCCACACCATTTTCTGCCATGACGTAATCATAACCCATGTCCTCTACGATGTTGCCTAATAAAAACCGATTCATCTCCACATCATCCACAATCAAGATGAGTGGCTTTTTCTTACCGTACATATCCATAACAATACTCAGTCTGAAAATACAATTCCAACAGCTTAATTAAGGCATCTTGAGACGTCGTAATCTTCTCGTAGTTTTCCTTTTGCACTGCCATCTTTAGTTTCAGCACCCCGCTTTTTACCTCTTTCGGGGCATTCTCCGTCAACTGCTTGATTACATCCACAAACATCTCTGCCTTTTCCCAATTCTCCATTTCTACACTGAGAATCAGCATCGACATTCTCTTATCGATCTCCTGCTTGTTCTGAGGCGTACCAAATTCTCCGGCCTTGTCAGGCTCTTCCTGTCGGGTTTCTGCCAAGCTCTGTGCCTTCAGCAGGAAAGGACTGATATGCTGCTCCAATGCTGGTTCTTCCGCTTCTTCTCCGGGTAATTCCACCCAGATGGAGAAAGAAAAAATAGTCCCTTTATTCTTTTCGCTCTCCACGCTGATATTGCCTCCCATAAGCTCTACCAGCTGTTTACAAATATTCAATCCCAATCCGGTGCCGCCAAATCTCCTGGATATGGACGCATCCACCTGAGAAAAGCTTTTAAACAATTTATCCTGGTCCCCCTTGTCGATACCGATACCGGTATCACTGACCATAAAGAACAGCTCCGCCCGTCTGCCTACCTGGGCCGTCTTTACCGCCTCCAGGGAAATCTTTCCCAGAGAGGTAAACTTGCAGGCATTGGATAAAAGATTATTTAAAATCTGTACAATACGAAGCTCATCTCCCACTACGCATTCCGGTATCTCCGGAGAAACCGTCACAAAGAAGTCCAGCCCCTTTTCTGTAATTTTACTGATGTGGTTGGCCTTTACATAATCAATCATGCTGCGGAACACAAACTGCCGGAATTCCAAAGTGAATTTTCCTGCCTCCAGCTTGGAAAAATCCAGAATATTATTGATAATTCCATTCATGTCCCGGCAACTACGCTCTATCATCTTAAGCATACGAAGCTTTCCGGACTCCGATTCCCGACGAAGCAGCTCCTGCACATTTCCCAGAATTCCATTGACGGGAGTACGCAACTCATGGGTAATATTGGCCACAAATTCTGATTTTACCGTATTGGCATGGGCTGCCTTTTTCTCCACCTCAGCCAGCTCTTTTTCCAAAAACTCCCGACTGTTTACATCCCGTACAAAGCAAATATAGCAATCCGGGAACTTCGTATCCGGCAAAATTCTTACATCTGTACTAAAACAGGTACGGTTTTTCCGATAGGCCATCAGATGTAACAGCTCTCCCTGCAAATTTACCGCCGCATGAATCCCTTCTTCATCGGAAAAAGCATTGGGAAATATCTCGCTGATATGTACTCCCTTAAGCTCTTCCCCGTAGGCCAGCTCATCCTTGGCAGCCTTATTACCATGGCGGACTCTTCCGCTTCCATCAAAAATAATAATTAGTTCCAGTGCATTTTCCATAAATGCGTCTATCCAGGAAAACTTATTCAATGTATTACCCCCTGACTTCGAAAGGAAGTTGTATTCCAACACAACAAAAAAAGTAGCTCCGCGTATACGTCTGCTACTTTTACTTGCTATCAATGCGTTGAATTACAGTACAGACCTCTACGTATTTACCCTTTAAGAGCATTATCTCTTCCGTTAGTCTTTGCTGATCTACCTCATACTCTTTCTTGTCACGAAGCAACTCTGTAATCTGGCTTACATGCCCATATATCGATTCTATCCCCAAATTGGCTACCACGCCCTTTAATGTGTGGGCACACCGGAAAGCCGTTCCATAATCCCTTTTCTCAATACTTTCTAACAGCTGTGAATAATTGGTATCATCCGGAAATTTCTTTAGGAACCTTACCATCATCTCCTGTTTATTCATAAAACGGTGTAAGGTCCCCTCGTAATCAATACCACACGCTTTTATTTCAAGAATCATCTTCTCATCCATAACGTTTCACCTATTCTTTAGTACCTTTTCCCGCATAAAGCTTCTACAACTATTTCAATTATACAGAATTTTCGGATTTTTTCAAGCATTTTGCACGAATTGAAATTGCAATTAGTACTAAATAACCATTTTTATTCGTATTTTCAGGGTGCTTGCCAATAAAGAGTGCAAAAAATCTCCCTGCGTGTTATAATAATAAAGAATACTCCGCATCCTGCATGCAAGATGTATTTTCATTACAAAAGATGACACCAGCTGCCTTAACAGCGGAATGTGAGGACCTATGGAATTTATAAAGTATATTTGCCCTATTATCTTATTTGCCGGTAGTGTTTTGGCCTATTTTTTTGCTGCCACCATTATATGGACTTCGGAGCGGAAAGAAACAGAAAACCATCTTCTGGCCATTTTGTGTCTGGGCAGTGCCGTCTGGAGCATGGGCTTTGGGGCACTCATCCTGCAAACCAATCCGGAGTACGCCTATTATTGTCGTGTCATCGGCATGATCGGTACAATTCTATACCTGATTACCGGTGTGGTTCTGGTGTGCTATCTGTCTGAATTAAAGAAACCTTTTTCTACAATTATTAATGCCTTTGCCTCCACCGGTGTCATTATCTATTTTCTCACAGTAGAGCGGAGCCAGACCATTTTTCAGCTGGATACCTTCGGCATGACCTATTCCTTCAAGCCGGGCCTTGCCAACACGATTTATACACTGTATAGCGTGATGATTGCCGTCGCTATTTTTGGACTCAGTATTTATATGTGTTTTTCCAAAATCAAACGGCTGAGACACTTTGGTAAAATATTTTTTCTGATGGTTGCAATTATCTTCTTAGGCACCATACTGGATACGGTTTTCCCGCTACTGGGCATGTCTGCCATCCCGGGCAGTACCCTTACCCAGTTCTGGGGAATGGTAGTGGTGTTCATTGCAATCCGGGCCAACAACCGTTCCAAGATTAATATTGGAAACATGTCCGAATTTATATATTATTCCCTGTCCATTCCGGTACTGGTATTTGACCGGGAATACAGACTAAAAATTGCCAACGACGCTGCTGCCGCTTTCCTAAATCTGGACAGAGAAAAGCTTCCCGATACAGACATTTTCTTGGGAGCCCTTTTTGATACAGATAATCAGAGCCCCTTCCGTTTTACAGACAGCAGCAATACTCTGGATACCACTTGCCATAACAATCGGACCTATTGCAATCTTTCCGTAAACAAGATTACGGACCGCTACAATGACATCATCGGATATATTATCATCGTCACCGATTTGTCCGAACGAATGAAAACCATGCAAAAGTTAAAGGAGGCTAAGCAGGAAGCCGAGTCCGCCAACCGTGCCAAAACTGCTTTTCTGGCCAATATGTCTCACGAAATCCGTACCCCCATGAATGCCATTATGGGGTTTTCGGAATTGATTCTGAAAATGGATATCTCCGATACCGTCCGGGAATATGTATCCGATATCAAAAATTCCAGTCAAAATCTCTTGGCTATTATCAATGATATTCTGGATATCTCCAAGCTGGACTCCGGAAAGGTGGAATTAGCCTGTGCCAACTATCTGCCCCACACCCTATTGCAGGATGTGTACCATATTATTGATGTGCAGGCACGAAAGAAGGGTTTACATTTCCAAATGAACATAGACCCCCGCATTCCCAATGAATTATTCGGAGATGTGGCGCGTATCAGAGGAATATTAATTAATATTTTGAACAATGCAGTCAAGTATACCCAGGAAGGTAGTATCCAATTTAACATTCGCCTGCTGGCCCTGCAGGAGGATAAAGCCTCCCTGGAATACAGTATTACCGATACAGGCATTGGCATTAAGGAAAGTGCGCTGGAGCATTTATTCGATAGCTTTACCCGCTTTGACAGCAAAAAAAACAGCGATATTGAAGGTACCGGTCTGGGACTCTCCATTGTAAACGGCTATGTAAATCTTATGGGCGGTACCATAAATGTAGACAGTATCTACGGAAGGGGTTCCACCTTTACAGTGGTTTTAGAGCAGCAGGTAATTGACGCTTCTCCGATGGCTTGCACTCCCAGTCAACCGACTCTTTCCACACAAAACAACGAATCCATCCTAAAGGTTACCAATGTCCATGTGCTGGTCACCGATGACAATCTGATTAATTTGAAGGTAATCAAAAACACTTTGGAGCACTATGGATTCCGGGTAGATACTGCTACCGGTGGTGCGGAAGCCATCTCATTGTGCAGGGATAAGGATTATGACTTAATCTTTATGGACCAGATGATGCCAGGGATGGATGGCATCGAAGCCATGGTGCAGATACGTGCCCTATCACCCCATTACGCTACCGGTGGTGCCTGCAAGATAATTGCACTGACGGCCAATGCCATCGCCGGTGTCCGAGGAGAACTGATGGAAAAGGGCTTTGATGAATATATGAGCAAGCCCATTGCCATGGACTTATTAGAGCATATCATCCGTAGCTTCGTGCCTGCCTCTAAAATCAGCCTGGACAGCCCAAGTACCACTGCCGATGCTTATGCACCGGCTATCCCCAAGCTTACCACTTCCTGTCTTGCAAAATTACTGCCGGATATTAATGTGACAGAAGGTTTAAACCATTGTAACGGAAAAATGGAATTGTTTATACGTATTCTGGAGATTGCCTTCCAATCTGCCGAACAGCAATTAAGTACGCTGGAAGACTTATATACCCAAAGAGCCTTTTCCGACTATACCATTCAAATTCACTCTATGAAAGGACAGCTGCTGAATATGGGGGCCATCCGATTAGGCGAAGCTGCCCGGGAATTGGAGCTGGCTTCCAGAGAAGGCCGCTACGATGTAATCGCATCCCAAAAGGAAATTTTTGCAGGCAACTACCGTAAGCTGATGGCAGATATCGGTCAGGTAATCGGTCAGTAACCTCTGTACAGCGGACCTATTAAAGCCTAAAGGCAAAGGCTACTCTTGCCCACATATCCATGGGTAAGAGTAGCCTTCTTTTCTTACAAGCTTCTTAAATATGTAAATGTATCATTCAATTTTTCAGTCAGCATCCTGCCATCCTCTGCCACCGACGTGGACTCTACAGTAACAGTTCCTTCATAACCTACTTTTGCCAAATGGGCAAAGAAACGTTGAAAATCAATTTTACCCTCACGGGGATGAAGACAATGACGCAGGGCACTCCAATCCATGGGTTCTCCTGCAAAGTCACCAATATGCACATGTTTAATGGGACCATTCCATAGCCAGCCGTATTCCTCAGATAAGAATGCATCCAGCAGACCATGGAAGGCAGCAAAACGCGTATCAAAGGTAAAGGAAATATCCGGATACTGTTCATGAAGTGCAATCATATGCTGCAGGGGATTTTGCTGATTGCAGGGCACATCCTCGATGGTCAATAGCAATCCAAAGCTCTCGGCAATCTCCCGCAGCACTTTGTACTCCCGGATATTCACCTCGATATTGCGGTCAGAGGGCATTCCGCCCCATAAATGCAATACCAGTAACTTGGCACCTACCATGCTTGCCATGCGGCAATTGATGGTAAAATTCTCACGGGCCTGCTCTATATCACCATCCTCGTTACGGCTAATCAGCTCTCCCACACTTTTGTCCACATGAAAAGTAACAATAGCAATATCCATGGCAGCCAAATCTGAAGCCACCTCTTCCCACTTTTCATACCATGCAGGGTACATCATAAATTCAAATCCCTCACAGGTCAGCTCCCGTCCTGCCCGGGCCAGCAGCTTGTGGTTTCTGTCATTTCTGGAGGTAATTAAGGCTCCCGAAGAACATAACAAACGCAACATTTTTATTACTCCTTTTATTCTCTCCCAAATATTTTGTAGTCAACGATAACACTTGCCACTTTTTTTGTCAACCAAAAAGGAAGCTACTTTCACCTTGTAAGGCTCCTTCCTATTTGCTATATTTGAATTAAAAAAGAGCGGAGGTTGCATCTATGTCCAATAAGAAAAAGATTGAAAAATCCGAAGCAGAAAAACATATAAGCCGGCTTCATCCCGTTCTGATTCTATTTATTTTAAAATATTGCTCCGACTATGAACATCCCCTGAATCCTCCTGCAGTGACAGAACGTTTAAATATTCTCACCTGCACAAGACACGATGTCAAGACAGTTACCCGCTGTCTGGAGGATTTGTATGCCTTAAATGCAATGGATGGCCTTGATAAGGTGCTAAATAGAAAAACGACAAACGAAGAATCCCCGGAGCAGCCCGGGCAGCCTCCCAGAAAGCTTCCCCGAAAGGTACTTGAAAATTTGGAAAAGAGCTATGCCCTGACCTTTGGGGGATACATCTGTCTTTCTGAATCCCAAAAGAACGGCTATTATTTTGAACCCTATATTACAGCCGCTGATATGCACACCCTGCAAGGCACCATTCGTTCTAACCGCTATATATCAGCCGTCGACAAGGAATATCTTCATTCCGTCCTGGACCAGGCAGCCCCCCAAACCAGCATTACAGATGCGGATTTCATCCCGCATTTGCCGGTTTCCCCGGATCACCCCACCGCAAAGGATACGTCCGATGGTGATTTATTTTATCAAAAGCACACGGATTTCATGGGAGTGGTGGGAACCCTGTATGAGGCCATCACAGATAAAACCCAAGTGGCGGTTACCTCCGGTCAATATACCATCAGTAACCGCCACAAACGTAAGGTGGTATTTCAAAAGAACCCGGAACCGGATATCTTAAACCCATATGCCCTTTTCTGGCATATGGGAGACTTTTATCTGTTGGCTACAAAAGCCGGAGAACAAACCCCGATGCATCTGCGTGTAGACCGACTGGTGGATGCCAAGCATTTGCCCATCCCCCGCTTACCTGTTCCGGAGCGGCTACTGCCCTATTTTGACCCTCAAACAGAAGAGTTCCTATCAGAAGAATACGGCTCCGCCTATCCTCTGATGACCCCTTCTCAGGAAGAAGATTTGATTCTTTGCAAGCTGGAGTGCCGGGCCGATGCTCTGTCCATCCTGGTGGATACCTTTGGCGTGGAAAAACTACAGATTGAACATTCCCCCATTTCCCATCAGGATGATTTAGCCACTCTCCACCGGCCCGATTCTGCCTATTTCACAGTACGGATTGACCGGGTACAATATGAAAACATCCGGGAATTTTGCCTACGATACCGGCATCTGGTGACTGCCCTGCAGCCCACCCGGCTGGCTACGGATATGTTTTTGGCTTCCTGCGATGATTTCGCCCGGTATCTGGATATTTTTCCTGATATGCTCCAAGGCAACTGGAGCGCCGTGGACGGTTTCCTAAAGGGCTGCAATACCATTATTGCCGCCGCCCAAGGCCATGGACCCTTTACCCAAAGGGAACCGTAAAGTGCTGCCGGCAGAATTCTAAAGCTCCACCAAGGCAGCCGTGGATATCCTATTGCAGTAACGCATACATTGCTTCAGGTAAGGCTCTACTCTGACCTCACTGAGCACCCGCAGCAGTTCTTTATCCTGATTGATGACCCGGAAGGCTTTCTCTGCCAGTGCGCCGTTTGCATCTGCCAAAGAAAGCACTTCCAGCATATTTTCTATCCGAAAGGCAATATGTCCCGCACACTCTTTTTCCGGATGGTCCCGTTGCACCTTGCTTGCCAGTTTGCACAGTTCTTCCACCAGCGTCCACTGCTGTTTTCTTTCCAGCTCTGCAATTTTCCTTTCATACCCCCCGGCACCTTCTCTC
>JAFUKS010000004.1 GCA_017473445.1 Lachnospiraceae bacterium | reverse complement strand
ACTTCCAACGGGCATACGTTTCATGCCATCAGTTGTCTAAGCAAACGCGGTATAGATTAGCACAAGGGACAGGCACGCACCAAAGGGGACATCCGTGTCCCCCTTGTGCTCAGCCCACATCCATGTGGACTGTCCTTGTTACATAAGCGTTTGCTAAGACAACGGTATGGCGACTTCACTTGTCATGCCCGTTGGAAGTATCTATGCCCGCAGACATTGTTTGCCAAAGTAGAGAGCTGTCTTTGGCAGGACATATTGCAGGCGGAGGCAATGTCCATCGTATAAAGAGACACCGTCAATAAACATTACCGAAAGGGCATTTGTTAGAAAATCCCCAAGACAGAGAACGAAAACCCAGCAGGGAGGGTGTGCCTGGAGGCGGAGCTATGGTGGGAGAAGACGCCCGGCAACCGCTCCAAAGCATAGACTTATGCCCCTACCATACTAATTATCCATGAATCTGTCCTTATTTAGGCTCAGCCAATCCGCAAATTTTATAAATACCTCTTCTTCGGTATTTCGCTTGATGATGGGAATTATTTCTGCATTGGTGAAATAATACTTGTCCTCTTCCCCATTTGCATCTGCCAGCAGGGTCCGGAAAATACCCTCCCCGTAGGTCTCAAAAAGGAAATTTACAAAACGGTATCCGTATTGATAGTCCTCCCAGGCATTCCATGTCTCCTCTGCAAAAACTGCTTCCGCATTTTCACCCGTAATTTCCCTTCCGTATCCGGAATACTTAAGATTCGCATCAAAGTCAAAGGAAATTACTTCGTCCTTCTCTGCTATCTTTCCTGTAATATAGGCAGCATAACCCTCTGTAAGCTTTCTGCCCATATCTATTCCGTTGGCAGAATAAATCACTTGGGTCATTTCATGCACCAAGGCGTCTCCGGCTCCCGCTGCAATCTCCAAATCCTCCGGATTTAATTGCAAATAATAGTTACCTGCATAGGTTGTTCCTTTTTCTGTAGGAACTACAAAGATATGCATTTTTTCTCTCTTATGATCTACTCCGGCAAAGACTTCTTGCCCATATAGATGAGAAAGCATATTGATATTTCTTATTTGTCCATACTTACTATCATTTACCAGGAAAAGTCCGGTTTCCTTTTCAACCAGGCTCCGGATAGTTTTCACCAATTCCATGGCATTCCCGTGTACTGTTATGCCCTCATCCAAGAACAACACCATATCCTCTGAAATCACATACTCCGGCTGGGTTGTGACATACACATCTTCCGAATTCCCGCTAAGTGCAATAGGGGATTTTATTTCTCTTGCACTTGTGAGTTTCAAGGTGACGCTATTTCCCTTATCTGCAGAAATAATATACACCTGATTTGAAGTATATTCATACTGGCTTATATTTCCACCCATGGAGGAAGACCAGCTTCCGCTTCCGGTATATATATGGTCCCCAATTTTCAATTCATAAATAATATCTGCCCAATCATTGGCTTCGTCATAAGAGAGAGAGAGCAGCTTTATACAAATTTCAGGACTACCGATACACAGCACCTCGCCGGGTTTTATGGTAAATTCCTGGTCAAAGGCTGCTACCGGTTCGGTGGGATAATTTTCTGTACTTCCGGAGTTTTCCGCATCTCCAAACCGGTCTTTATTTTGGCTCAGCCATTCTGCAAATTTCACAAATACCTCTTCCTCGGTATTTCTTTTAATGACGGGAACCAACGTTTCATTGGTAATCATATCATAATACTCTTTGAACTCCACATTGGCATCTGCCAGCAGAGTACGGAAAATACCTTCCCCGTAGGTTTCAAAAAGGAAATTCATAAAACGATAACCATAGAGATAATTCTCCCAACCATCCTCCGGCTCTTCTGCAAAGATTGCTTCTGCATTCTCGGCCGTAATTTCCCTTTGGTAATAGGAATAATTATAATCTGCATCAAAATTAAAAGGAATCACTTCATTCCTATCTGCAATCTTTCCTGCGATATAGGTAGCGTAACCTTCTGTCAGCTTTCTTCCCAATCCAATTCCGTTAGCCATGTGGATTACATGAGTCATTTCATGCACTAAAACATTGCCCTTTCCGGCCGCAATTTCTAAATCTTCCGGATTCAGAGTCAGATAAAAATGGCTTCCCTGGGGTGAGGCCTTCTCATAGGGAACTACATAAATATGCATTTTCTCCTTTTTGTGGTCCACTCCGGCAAAAGTTTCCTGTCCGTATAAAAGTGAAAGCATATTCGAGGTCCTCATTTGCCCATACTCAGTATCATTTACCAGAGACAATCCGGTTTCCTTTTCGACCAAATCACGGATAGTTTCTATCAATTTCATGGTATCTCCATAGATCTTCATACCCTCATCCAAAAATAGTATCATATCCTCTGAAACTATGTACTCCGGTTGGGTTGTGACATACTCATCCTCCGGATTCCCGCTAAGTACCAAAGGAACCTTTACTTCTTTGGCACTGGTTATCTTAAAGGTAACACTGTTTCCTTTGTCCGCGGAAACCACTTGTACCCGGTTAGGAGTATACTCTGACTGATTCACGTTTCCTCCCATGGAAGCGGACCAATAACCATCACCCTCATAAACCATATCTCCTATTTTTAATTCATAACAAAAATACGCCCATTTACTTTCTTCATCATAGGAAAGCATATCCAACCAAATACAAACTTCTGAACTGCCAATGCAAAGCATCTCCCCGGGAGTTAAGGTAAATTCCTGATCAAAGGCTGCTGCCGGCTCTGTAGGACAATCCTCCCAGTTTACAGAATCTTCCCCATTATCCGAATTCTCAAACCGGTCTTTATTTAGAGTCAACCATTCCGCAAATTTGACAAATACCTCTTCCTCGGTATTTCTCTTAATAATAGGAACCATTTTTTCATTGGTTATCATATCATAATACTCTTTGAACTCTACATTGGCATCTGCCAGCAGGGTTCGGAAAATATCTTCCCCGTAGGTTTCAAAAAGAAAATTCATAAAACGGTAACCGTAGGGATAATCTTCCCATCCATCCGCGGGCTCTTCTGCGAAAATTTCTTCCGCATTTTCGATTGTAATTTCCCTTTCATAAAAGGAATAATTAAAATCTGAATCAAAATCAAAGGGAATTACTTCATCCCGGTCTGCAATTTTTCCTGTGATATAGGTGGCATAACCTTCCGTAAGCTTTCTTCCCAATTCAATTCCGTTTGCCAAGTGTATTACATGGGTCATTTCATGCACCAAGGTATCGCCCTGTCCGGCCGCAATTTCCAAATCTTTCGGATTCAGAACCAGATAGTAGTGGCTTCCCTGGGCTGAAGCCTTCTCATAAGGGACTACATAAATATGCATTTTCTCCTTTTTGTGATCCACCCCGGCAAAGATTTCCTGTCCATATAAGAGTGAAATCATATTTGACATTCTCATCTGACCGTACTCGGTGTCATTTACCATGGATAATCCGGTTTCCTTTTCAACCAGATCACGGATAGTTTCTATCAATTCCATGGTGTTCCCATAGACCTTCACGCCCTCATCTAAAAACAGTATTATATCCTCTGAAACTATGTACTCCGGCTGGGTTGTAATATACTCATCCTCCGGATTCCCGCTAAGTACAAAAGGAACCTTTACCTCTTTGGCACTGGTTATCTTAAAGGTGACGCTGTTTCCTTTGTCCGCAGAAACCACCTGCACCCGATTGGAAGTATACTCGGACTGGTTCACATTTCCCCCCATGGAAGTGGACCAGTAACCATCACCTTCATAAACCGTATCTCCCATTTTTAATTCATAACAAAAATTCGTCCACTCAGACTCTTCCTCATAAAAAAGCCGGATCAGCTTTATACAAACCTCAGAAGTACCGATATATAGCGTTTCACCCGGTTTAATAACAAATTCTTCATCAAAAGCTGCTGCCGGTTCTACCTTTTGGTCTGTGTCAGATTCTCCCGAATTGGAACCGCCTTGAGATTCCTGACTTTCATTTCCACCGGATTCCCCGCTTTGGTCACCACCGGGGGTTCCTCCTTCGCCGCTTTCTCCTGTTTCAGGAGTTGTGGTTTCTGCATCTTCTCCGTTATCCCCTTCTTCGGGAGATGTGCTCTCTGCTTCTGTGCTTTGCTCTTCGGTGTTGATGTCAAGTCCGGGAATCCCCTCCATATCCTCCGGAATATCACATCCGGTAAGTGCCAGAACTAGGGCAAATACCATACCCGACAATAGAAATTTTTTACATTTTTTCTGCATCTTTGTTGCTCCTCCTCATATTAGTCTTACTCTCTGCAGAAAGTATAATAAATAGTATACAGATACCCTAAATTATCTACAATGTAACTTTCAGCACATTAGGCACCCGTATCGTATCAATTACAGATCAATTTATTGCCTAAAAAAAATCCCCGGCTGCGGTCAAATACCGCAATCGGGGAAGTTCTTTTTATCTGGTTTGTTGTTTTCTGTATTGCACGGGAGTCATGCCGTAGGATTTCTTAAACAGACGGTTAAAATGCTCCACATTCTCATAACCCACATCTGCGGCGATGGTTTCTACTGTCTTGCCGGATTCCTTTAACATGGTGCGGGCTTTCTTCATACGCTCTTCCTTTACTACTTCCTGGAAGGTGAGGCCGGAACGCTCCTTAATATACTTGGACAGATAAGGCTTTGACAGATGGAACTCATCGGATAAATTCTCTAATGTTACATCAATATAATTCTTTTGGATGTAGCTGATGATTTCGATGATACGCTCCTCACGGCCTTCTGTAATATGCTGCTCTGCTGCCAGTTTATTGGCTGCGGATACCAGTGCTTCAATGGAACTCTTAATAATATCCTCGTCCACACCTACGCCCCAGTACATCTTGCCATCATGCATGATGCCCACATAGGAAGCTGCCTTGGATGTGGAGCCCTTGGAAATCGCATGTTCCTCATAAACAGATAACTCATAGGTAATACCAAAGAAGGTCTTGATGGCATTACTTACTGCATCCAGACGTCCGTTACCTACGGTACGGATGGTTCTCTTTTCGCCACCCAGCTCAATGGTAGTCTCTGCCTGAATACCCTTTTCCTGCTTGAAGTGACACTCAGGAATACTGAATATAGTTCTGGGGTGAATATAATTCTCCTCGAAGATCGCAAAAATCTCCTTAGGCAACAGCTCCTGATGTCTTCTGTCGGACACACCCTTTACCAGGTAACCCACTTCTTCCATCATGGCAGCAGGAATGGAGAAGCCAAACTGCTGCTTGAGTACAAAGGCTACACCGCCCTTGCCGGATACACTGTTGATACGGATTACATCGGATTCGTACTCACGGCCCACATCCGCAGGGTCAATGGGCAGATAAGGTACATCCCATCTCTTGCCGCTCTTGCCTTCCTTCAGCCAGTTCATACCCTTGCTGATTGCATCCTGGTGAGAACCGGAGAATGCGGTAAATACCAGCTCACCTGCATAAGGGGTACGCTCATGAACACGCATACCGGTAAAACGCTCATATACTTCTTTAATCTTTAAAATCTGGGAGAAATCCAGTCCGCTGTCCACACCGTGGCAAGCCATATTCATAGCAACAGTCACCAAATCCACATTACCGGTTCTCTCACCGTTTCCAAATAAGGTACCTTCTACACGGTCAGCACCGGCCAGCACACCCAGCTCGGCATCGCTGACGCCACAGCCTCTGTCATTATGGGGATGCACACTAATAACTACATTGTCACGATATTTTAAATGCTTGTGCATGTATTCCACCTGGCAGGCAAATACGTGGGGCATTGCCACCTGTACGGTAGTAGGCAGATTGATAATCACCTTATTTTCGGGAGTAGGCTGCCATACATCCAGCACTGCATTACATACTTCCAGTGCATAATCCACCTCGGTCTGAGAGAAGCTTTCGGGGCTGTACTCAAAGGTGAAATTACCCTCTGTCTCCTCTGCCAGCTGCTTTAACATCTTGGCACCATCTATTGCAATCTGCTTAATCTGATTCTTATCCTTTTTAAATACCTGCTCTCTCTGCTCCACAGAAGTAGAATTGTACAGATGAACTACCGCATGGGGTGCACCCTTTACTGCCTCGAAGGTCTTCTTAATAATATGCTCTCTGGCCTGAGTCAGTACCTGAATGGTCACATCCTCAGGAATCATGTTCTTTTCTATTAAAGCACGGATAAAATTATACTCTGTATCGGAGGAAGCAGGAAATCCCACCTCAATCTCCTTGAAACCGATATCCACTAACAGCTTAAAAAATTCCAGCTTTTGCTCCAGACTCATGGGCTCAATTAATGCCTGGTTACCATCTCTCAAGTCTACACTACACCAGATAGGGGGTGTATCGATAGTATCCTTCTTTACCCAATCGTAGGTCACCTCGGGAGGCATGAAATAAGTCTTGCCGTATTTTTCACTTACATTTACTTTTGCCATAATCATTCACTCCATATGTATCTTTTGTGAAATTATACTATCATATAAAAATATACCAATCAAGTATTGTTTTTAATATATAAATTGATTTATTTTACTATTTTATACTTGATTAATTTTTTTATGTTTTAAGTTTTAATATTAAAAATATCCCAATTTTACTTGATTTTTGTCATAACTATGTTTGCTTATTTTAACTGATATTTTTTTGTTAATTTGAATCATTTTATTGAGTATTCCTGCGTAAAAATATTTTGCTGGATTATTTCTTTAAATCAGAAATTTTTAGAAAAATTGCGATATTGTTTGACAATATATGTACAAAGTGCTAAACTTAGTTTGAGGGAGTTTGGAAATTGTTACTAATGAGAGGGACCTATGAGCATCGTAAATTACCAAGACCAAACCAGAACGTATGTAATTGATGAAAATTATCAAATCGTATACTTTAACGATGCGTTAAAGCATGCGTTTCCTGATCTGGAAGTACAGAGCTATTGCTACAAAGCTTTTTGTGGCGAGGATAAGCCCTGTGCTCACTGCCCCCTGACCACTACGGAGGACCGGGTTGTTTATTTTAATAAGATGATTAAGCAGTGGATAACAGTCAATACCTGTAAGGTACAATGGCCCTCCAAGGGTGACTGTTATTTGGTCATGTGCCAAAAACCCTCCCCTGACAATCAGAATCTGTTTTTCAATCTGACAAACCTTCCTACCTATGATGATTTGTTTGAATTTGATTTGACTACGGATACTTATCAATCCTTGTATCATACAACGAATAATTACAATATTTTACGCCAAAAGGGCTGTTTGTCCACTCTGATTGACCGTTTGGAAATCAGTATGGTACATCCGGAGGATTTACTGGCTCACTATGAGTTCTGGAATCCTATTTCTCTGGAGGAGAGATTACGTGCCTGCGGTGCGGGCCAGATTATTGACGGTCTTTTCCGTATAAAGAAAACCGATGGCAGTTGGGCATGGACCAGACATATTATTGTTCCCAACAGACAGCATTCCACCGGTAGTTTAAAAGCTT
>JAFUKS010000036.1 GCA_017473445.1 Lachnospiraceae bacterium | reverse complement strand
CATTGGGAAGAATCACACACAGACGATATTTTTCTGCCAGTGCCTCTATATCTGTTTTTTCAAGAAAATCAATACCCATTTCACAGTATCCGTGGAGAAATACCAGCACCTTCAGCTGTTTTCTCTTTTCTGCCGCTTCTGCGGTCTCTTCCATACAATCTCCCGGCATTGCCACATGATATTCTACTCTTCTCCTGAGACAATCCGAGAAAAAATCCAATCGTTTTACCGCCATCCATTTATCCTCCGTCATTTTATTCCCACCGGTATTACGCCGGCTCATATCGAAAATCCCCAAAGACACCACTTCCCCCGGTTTCCTTGGTGGCATATACAAAAAGGCCGAATCTGCAACCGGTAAAATGGTCCAGCTTAAAGGCAAGCTTGTGGGTATTTCCCAGCAAAGTCCAACCTTCTCCGGTGTGATAATAAAAATGCGCTTCGTCTTTCATATTAGTGAAATCTATGTCAATCTTCAATCGTACATTCGCTCTAGTACCTAAAAATACCCGGCCGTATTCCTGACCATGGTAATCCGTACCGCCCTTTGCCTGAAGGGATACATCCTCCGGGGCTTTGCCCCGCATTACCAAATAATACCCATCCGCTTCCTTGGTCAGACCAATCATCCCATAACAGCCCTGCAACGCACAAATACCTGCATAATCTCCGCATTTCAACAAGGAACCATCCACTGTCACCTGGGCACTGCAGCCGGGATAGGTCATTCTCTGGGTCAGGGTATTCTTTGCCTGGGTTACATTATCACACAGCTTGTCGGTAGTCACGCGCCAGGTACCCTTTTCCGTATCCTGACAGGTCAGGGAAAGGTCCGGTTCATGATTGAACTGCCAACAACTCTTCAATCCAAAGCAGCCATATAATCTTTTGGCATCCTCTGCCAAACCACAATTGTCTGCATTTTGCCTAAAATCATCACTTCCTGCCAATGGCGTGTAGGAATACCCAGGACGTTCCTTCGGCGTTTCAAACTCCACAGGCACCTTACCATCTATGCCGAATACAGGATAATCCCCTTCAAAATGAACCGGAACCAGCACCGGAATACGGCCCACTGCACCACTATCCTGGAATAAGATTCCATACCAGCGTCCATCGGGAGTATCCACAATTCCTCCCTGGGCCACCCCCTGGTCACAATATCCTCTATCATCATTCAGCACATCTTTGCCGGTAAATTCTCCCTCAATCGAATCCGCCACAAAACAGGCCTCCACCCTTCTCCAGCGTTCTTTCAAAGAATGAATGAAAAAGAGATAATATTTCCCACCTATTTTATAAAAATGGGTGCCTTCATAGCCCAGGCAGGGACGCTGTACATCCACCACCGCAATCCGGTGTAAACCATCCTCTTTGGGACCGGACAAATCCGCCTTAAGCTCCTGAATATGAATTTCCGTATTGCCGTAGGCCAGATAAATGCGATCGTCATCATCAAAAAGCAAGGAGCAGTCATGATAAAAGCCTTGAATGGTGCTTTTTCTCCAGGGTCCCCGGATATCCTCCGCCCGATACAAATAGGTGGTATGCGTATCATTGGCCACAAAGATCACATAATAGGTCCCCTTGTGAAAACGCAGGGATGCCGCCCACATTCCCTTACCATATATCTGTGCCTCTCCCTCCAAACGCTGACCCGGAGTACCATCCAAATAATCATACACATAGCTTATATGTTCCCATTGCTTTAAATCATAGGAACGAAGGATTTCACAGCCGGGCATAAAATGCATGGTTGTACTTACCATATAATAGGTATCCTCCACCCGGATTACATCCGGGTCCGGATAATCCATGCGAGTCAGGGGATTCACAATATTTTCCTTATTCCAATCGCACATAACAATACCTCCTTGTACAATTTCCACTTCCGGGACAAAACCTTCTGTCAATAGGGCTGAAATAGCAGCTTGCGCTTTGTCGACAATCGCATAAACGCCCACCATGCCATCACGGCATGGCAGGCGTCAATTTAACATCCTACTATTTCACGTAACCAAAACCTAAAATGGTAAACCACTTATCTTCATCCCCGGGAGCCATACGGACCTCCACATGATACTGCTTACACTCTCTTCCTCTAAAGCAAATCAAGGCATTACAATGGGTCCATCCGTTCTTTCTGGGATCTACGGTAAGCACCTTTTCGCCATCCACCCATACCTCAGCTTTTCCGCCCATGGGAGATGCGGTATCTTTATTAATCATCAACAGGGCACTACAGGTAATATCCATGGTAAGGGGCTGGAATGCTTCTCCTTTTCCGCCTGCATAATGCCAGTTGTCCGGAAATTCCGGTGTAGAAGTAAGATTCATATCCTGTTCCACACACTGCAGGTCTGTATCCACCTCACAGAAGCTGCCGGGATGAATCACTGCATAATCCTTATTTATCACACGGTCAATACGCTGTACCTTCTGGAATTCTCCTCCGATGGGAGCTGCAGTAGCATCTAAATCCAAGTTGTCCTCATCCATGGGAGCCTTATCTACCATTTCCATCAAGCGGATTAGTCCACCTGCCATGAAAGTATGTCCTGCATTGGTAGGATGGAAGGAATCGTAGAAGAATTGATTCTTGCTCACTACCCTGCCCGCTCCGGGCTTCTTATAAAACTGTTCTACTACAATATCCCTGGTGCTCACCATGGGCAACTGATATGCTTCACCCACAGGAACAAAACGCTCCTGAAGATTCCAGTCATCTGCAAATACAGCAAATTCCAGAATCACTGCAGGCTTATTTTCTGCAGCCAGAATCTTTCGCACCAAAGAGTCATAGCATTCACCACCGGTCTCATCTCCCGCATCATTTACAGCAAATTCTACCACCACAATATCAGGAGTTACTGTCCCGTCACGAAGTACATCCTTTTCATAACGAAGCATACCCAGCTCAGAGGGGGTACCGCCCACACCTGCTTTGATATAATGAATATTCTCATCTTCTCCCTTACCTGCCAGCCTGCAGAGCCCCTGAAAGGTTTTGTAAGCATAGCACTCCTTGTTAATAGGAATCGCACCCGCACCCTGAGTAATGGAACCGCCGATGAAGGCGATGGTCACATCCTCTCCTGCCTTTGCCTTCTCTATTGCTTTCTTCAGACGGGCATTGTTGCCCACCTGCATAATACCCTTATCCAGCAATGTGCTGTATGCTTCGGAGGCAAAATCCACTGGATCCTCGTCCTCTACCTCAGGCACATCAAATCCATCATGAAGGTAAAACTTAACCGCTACAGTAGCCAGCATACCTGCCTTGGGAAACTCAAAACGGATTTGTCCGGGCACATTATCATCTGCCGACCAATCACAGGTGGTCAAATCCAATACCATCTCCATGCCGTCTGCCTTTACAGGGATTTTAATATTGCTACCGGAACGATAAACATCCGTTTTACCGTACATCTGTAGATAAAAGTCCACCACTTCTTCATGTTCGTCCATTTCCACCGTAACGCCAACGCTATGTACCAGCTTTTTGAACCCCTCTGCCGTTTTCATCAAATCCAGAATACTTTCGTCCGTAATGCCACCCACCAATCGGGCTGCGTTCAGCATACGGCCATCATTCATATAAAGGAACTGTATCCCTCTGCCATCCGGTTGCGGAGAACCTGCAACCGCCTTATTTCTCATAATATAAAAACCCTTACGCTTCATAGTCGGGTCCTTAGGTGCTACTACTCCGGGCATTTCTACTCCTCCATCCATTCGTGTATATAATATGTCATGCTTTTGCATACACGAAGATTATACCCCTTTCCCCCAGTTATTTCCATGTATTATTTTGCCAATCATCTTGCTATTATTGCTCAAATTGCCAATCCAAAATCTCGTATTCTTCACCCTCTGCCACGATGAAATAGAGATTGTGGACACCACTTACGTCTCCGAATAACTCTGCTGTATATTGGGTATAATCATCATCCCGGCTTTCGTCCAAAGTCACATATCCGATTACATCACCGAACAAGCGGTCCACCCGCACCTGAATTCCGCCCTTGATACCGTTTTTATTCTTAATATGCATCACCAGCTTAGAGGCCCCTTCTCCAAAATCAACCCCCTGGATTTCCACATAATCTCCCGTCTGAGTATCGCCCAAAGCCATATTACCGCAGCTGGTGCTGGCAGCCTGCGCATCAGCAGGAACAGCCGAAGTACCGGCCATCATAGCCACATTTACTGCCTTGTTCGATGCAAATGCATCTACATTCTTCAGCTGGGTACGTCCTGCGGATGTCATCTTGATCTTTCCGATGGTACCGTCCTCCTGCATGGTAAATTCGTCAATATGGGTACTGCGATAGCCCTTTTCGATCTTCATAGCTTTCTCCAAGCTTCTGGCATGGTAAGTAATATACCAACGGTCCCGGAAGTGAAATACGCAATGATGGTTGTTTCCATAAAGACCGAACACTCTGCCGGGATTATCCAAAATAGTCTCCTTCAGAGTAAATGGACCCATAGGGCTATCGCTTTCCAAACAAACTATTTCTGCATTATGAAAGCCATACTTTGCAGTACCTTCCGCACTTACCTGCCAGTTACTGCAGTAAGTGTAATAATATTTATCGTTATATTTATGAATACCGGAATCCTCAAAAATGTAAGGAGCGTCAATCACCTTTGCTTCACCTACGGTGCTGATCATATCCTCTCCCAGCTGAATCACTCTGCCGGTACCCGGATTCTCAATCTTATCCGCAGGCACACCACCGCCAAAATACAAATATGCCTTTCCATCATCATCCACCAGCACTGCCGGATCTAAAAGCCATAAAACATTCGCACAGTTGGGCGTCTGTCTGGTAATCAACTCGTGACCAATGGGGTCCGTCCAGGGACCGGTCGGACTGTCCGCAGTGAGCACACCGATACCACTGCCGTTATTGGCAAAATACAGGAAAAACTTGGGTTTACCATCAATCATCTTCCAAGCTGCTGCGGGTGCCCAGGAATTATTTGCCCATTTTGCAGCACCGGTTCTGCCCGCCACACGGACAGCACCGTGGTCAGTGAAATTCACCATATCATCAGTAGATACCACATTAATACTCTGAATCTTACTATAAGAATTCTCAAGCACAGTACCCTTTGCGTCATATTCAAAGGCATCCGCCGTCATATAAAAATACACTCTGTCTTCATATACCATAGCATAGGGGTCAGCACCAAATTTCTGGCTGATAATGGGGTTGGTATTTCCCGGTTTCTTATAAAATGCAGTGGTCTTCACACTCTTTGTATACTGTTCCATT
>JAFUKS010000035.1 GCA_017473445.1 Lachnospiraceae bacterium | reverse complement strand
CGGCTCCTACGGTACCAATTTGGAGAACGATCTGCCTGATATGATCCGTTCCTTAGAGGGCAGAATTCACTTTGCCCATGTACGTAACTTAAAGTTCAACTCTCCCACCGATTTCGAAGAGGCTGCCCATCTTTCCAGCGACGGTACCTTCGATATGTATGAGATTATGCGTGCCCTGTATGACATTGGCTTCACCGGACCTATCCGTCCTGACCACGGCCGTATGATTTGGGATGAGGTAGCAATGCCCGGTTACGGTCTGTACGACAGAGCTTTGGGTGCTACTTACCTGAACGGTCTCTGGGAAGCAATCGAAAAGTCTCACAAGAATAAATAATGATTCAACACCGCTACTGCGGTAAAGGAGAGAATAATGAAACTTACTTTAGAAGGAATCAGAAAAGACCGTGCTGCCTATGAAGCAGCCGGATACAAGCTCCCTGCCTTTGATTATGACAAGGTCAAGGAAAATACCAAGAACCGCCCTGTATGGATTCACTTTGGTGCAGGCAATATTTTCCGTGCATTCCAGTGTAATGTGATGCAGAATCTGTTAAATAACGGCACCATGGATGTGGGTCTCATTGCCGCTGAGGGCTATGATTATGAAATCATTGAAAAAAGCAACCGTCCCCACGACAACCTGACCATCCTGGCTACCCTAAAAGCAGACAATACTGTAGAAAAAACTGTAGTAGGCAGCATCATGGAATCCTTAATTTTGGATAGTGCCAATGAGGCTGAATTCGGTCGCCTGAAGGAGATTTTTGCAAATCCCTCCCTGCAGATGGCCAGCTTTACCATCACCGAAAAGGGCTACAGTCTGGTAGACGGTAAGGGCAATTTGCTCCCTGCCATCGCAACTGATTATGAGAAGGGTCCTGCTAAGCCTGACAGCTATCTGGGCAAGGTGGTATCCCTGTTATATACCCGTTATGAAAAGGGTGCTGCTCCCATTGCCATGGTAAGTATGGACAACTGCTCCCACAACGGTGACAAGCTGTACGCTGCAGTAGTTGCATTTGCTGAAAAATGGTGTGCCGCAGGCTTTGCTGATGCAGGCTTCCTGGCTTATGTAAAGGATGAGTCCAAGGTATCCTTCCCTTGGAGTATGATTGACAAGATTACCCCCAGACCCGATGCCAAGGTAGAGGCTATGCTGGCTCAGGACGGTATCGAAGAGCTGGATGCAGTGGTAACCTCCAAGAATACCTATATCGCTCCCTTCGTAAATGCTGAGGAATGCGAATATCTGGTAATTGAGGACAAGTTCCCTAACGGCAGACCCGCTATTGATAAAGGCGGTATCATTTTCACCGATAGAGAGACTGTAGACAAGGTAGAGAAGATGAAGGTATGTACCTGTCTGAATCCTCTGCATACTACCCTAGCTATTTACGGTTGCCTGCTGGATTATCATTTAATCAGTGATGAGATGAAAAATCCTCTTCTGAAGAAATTCGTAGAGACCGTAGGTTATGTGGAAGGCCTTCCTGTAGTAGTAAATCCCGGTATCATCGACCCCAAGAAGTTCATTGACGAGGTAGTGAATGTACGTATTCACAACCCTTTCATGCCGGATACTCCTCAGAGAATCGCTTGTGATACTTCCCAGAAGCTGCCCATCCGTTTCGGCGAGACCATCAAGGCTTATGCTAAGAGTGCTACCTTGGATGTAACTGACCTGAAGCTGATTCCTCTGGTATATGCAGGCTGGTTACGTTACCTGATGGCGATAGATGATAATGGCAAGGTATTTGAATTAAGCCCCGACCCTCTGCTGGAGAATGTGACTCCCTATGTGGCAGATTACGAGCTGAGCGATGCTCCTAAGGATTTATCCAAGCTGGATGCACTGCTTGCCAATGACAAGATTTTCGGTGTGAACTTAATCGAAATCGGTATGGCAGACCTGGTAAAGAGCTACTTTACCGAACTGTCCGCAGGTGTAGGCGCAGTAACCGCTACCCTGACTAAATACGTTAAATAACTCTCCCTCTTTAATAGAGTGGCCCCGGGAGCAATTCCGGGGCCGCGTTTTTCATCAGCCGAAAGTCTCAAAGCTTCTCTAAGCTATCATGGAGGAATATAATGACGAAACAAGAAATCATTGAAATTATAGGGAAACAAAGAGCTTATTTCCGCTCAGGTGCTACCTTACCTGTACAGACCCGCATCAATGCGCTGATTAAGCTCCGGGCCCTGTTGCAGGCCAATGAACAACGCATTTCCCTAGCCCTGAAAGAAGATTTGGGCAAATCTGCAGAAGAAAGCTATATGTGCGAGATCGGTATGGTCATCAGCGAAATCACTCATATGATAAACCATATAAAACGATACACACAGGTCAGAAAAGTACTTACTCCTCCGGCACAATTTCCTGCCCGTAGCTATCAGAAACCCTGTCCTTACGGCGTGGTACTGGTTATCAGTCCCTGGAATTATCCGCTACTACTGACACTGGACCCTCTGGTGGATGCCATCGCCGCAGGTAATACCGTAGTGGTAAAGCCCAGTGCCTACTCTCCTGCCACCAGTGCCCTGATAAAGGATTTGTTGGAACAGATTTTTTCCCCTGAATATGTAGCCGTGATTACCGGCGGCCGGGAGGAAAACACTTATCTTTTGGAAGAGAAATTTGACTATATCTTTTTTACCGGCAGTAAAGCAGTGGGCCAAACCGTTCTGGCAAAAGCCGCTCCTTTCTTAACGCCTGTGACCCTGGAACTTGGGGGCAAGAGTCCCTGCATCGTGGATGAAAGTGCCAATCTGAAGCTGGCAGCCCGTCGCATTATTTTCGGCAAATATTTAAACTGCGGCCAAACCTGTGTGGCACCGGATTACCTATTGTGCCATAGTTCTGTGAAGGAGGAACTGCTGGACTATCTGAAAGAGGAATTACACCGTCAGTACGGAAACAATGCCTTGGATAATCCTTCCTATGGTAAAATCATCAACGAGAAGCATTTTCAGCGGATTCTTGGATTAATCAATACCGATAAGCTGGCAGAAGGCGGTCAAAGTAATGCGAATACTCTGCAAATCCAGCCTACTATACTGGACAATGTAATCTGGGAGGATGCAGTAATGCAGGAGGAAATCTTTGGTCCCCTGCTGCCCATTCTGACCTATGACACCATTGAGGAAGTGATAGATACCGTAGGTAGCCACGATAAACCTCTGGCATTGTATCTCTTCTCCTGCAACAAGCACAATATCCGCCGCATTACAAGCCAATGTGCCTACGGCGGTGGTTGTATCAACGATACTATCATTCATCTGGCTACCAGCAGATTAGGCTTTGGCGGTGTAGGGGAAAGCGGTATGGGTTCCTACCACGGCAAACACGGTTTTGATACCTTCACTCATTACAAGAGTATTGTACACAAGAAAACCCGGCTGGATTTACCCATGCGATATCAACCCTATGAAAAGACATATCATAAGCTGGTCCGTTTCTTTCTAAAATAGCACAATAATAAATGCCCCGGGAGCCACAGCTCCCGGGGCATCTTTCATAATAAAATCTATCCGTCTAGAATCCAATCTTTCTACGCTCCAAGCGTAATTCCTGACGTTTTCTTGCCATTAGATTTTCTTCCTCTTGTACATCATTCTCCAAAATTAATTGGGGAACCGGTGTGGGACAGTTATTTTCATCCAATGCCACCATCACCATAAAGGCTCGATTAATGGGATATCGCATGCCGTCTCCTCTCTCCACATAGGTATCCACCCGTACTTCCATGGAGGTACGTCCGGTATAGGTAATATACCCTATGAGTACGATTAAATCATTTACATAGGCACCGGATTTGAACACCAGATTATCTACTGCAGCCGTAGTCACAGTCTTCAGTCCCGTATGACGCATAGCCACAATAGCTGCCACTTCATCTATCAGCTTTAGCAGATTACCGCCAAATAAACGGCCACCACCATTTAAATCCGCCGGTTGCACCAGATGCACCTGTTCTGTTTTGGAATAAGCTACTGTTCTATCTTGCATAATATCACCTCAACACATTCCTCAAAATTTAGGGACTAAAAAAAGCAGATAACGGGAATCGAACCCGCCCCTCCAGCTTGGGAAGCTAGCGTTCTACCGATGAACTATATCTGCATGCATCTATTATAGCACTTCCTGCCGTAAACGCAAGGATTTTATATCGTCAAATATCGGGACTTTTATATGGGGCGCGTATAACCTGCGACTTCCGCACCCCGGGAAAGTTTCTCCTAATTCTTTTCGATCTTCCTCCAATGCAGACACTGCACAGGGCAAGCGGTCATACATTTACCGCATTTCATACATTCTGTAGATACCGAAATCTGCTCCGGCTTCAAATCCACCGGGCAGGCTTTCTGACAGGCTCCGCAAGAGATACAAGCCTCCTGTTCCCAATGAATCTGTACCAGGCTGAATCGGTTAAACCATCCGTAAATAGCTCCCAAAGGACACAAATACTGGCAAAAGGGACGATACACTTTCACAGATAATCCTACCAACACCAGCAACAGACCTAATTTCCAGCCAAAGAGACCGCCTACCTGACTACGCAGTTGTTCATTGACACTTAGTAAAGGAAGGGCTCCCATTAAGGTACCGGAAGGACACAGATACTTACAAAAAGCAGGCACCTTC
Organism: Lachnospiraceae bacterium; assembly: GCA_017473445.1. GTDB lineage: Bacteria > Bacillota > Clostridia > Lachnospirales > Lachnospiraceae > Acetatifactor. The sequence goes on along the minus strand of JAFUKS010000035.1, from coordinate 7,229 downwards.
ACAAACCCATCAAACAAAAAGGAGGAACCCACAAGCACCAGTCCCGCCAGCACCAGATATTTTCCGTATTTCAGCATTCTATGCCCCGGCAACTGCTTCCTTTTCTGAAATAGAGGAATGCGATGCAGCAAATCCTGAAACAGACCAAAGGGACATAGCCAGCCGCATACAAAACGTCCAAAAATACTGCCAAATAAGAAGAAAAATCCAAGCACAGCAAAGGGTACTTGTATCTGTCTCTGATTCAAAGCAGATTGCAGGGCACCCAACGGACAGGAAAAAGTGGCCCCTGGACAGGAATAACAATTTAATCCCGGCACACAGGCATACTTTAACCCACCCTTGTAAATTTTTCCTTGCATATAGCCATATACATAGCCATTGGTCAAAATAGTATATAGGATTTGAACCGACAATCTTATCCTTTGTAAACCAAATTTATCTTTCATCGCAACTTTCCTTTAACCGATACCAATACACTCCAAGCAAATCATTACAGCCTTCCGGTAAACATCCTCCAACTGCCCCTCATAAATGCCTATGACCAGGCATACTACTCCTATCCCAAACAACAAAAACCACATCCCTCTTTTGGGACGCTTATCAAGGGTTTTGTGCCAAAAGCTCATTAATCAATTCCTCCCATACTGCTTTAGACCGGGCACCCACCACATACCCTAACACCTCCCCCTTTTGATTTACAAAAAAGGTTGTGGGTACTGCACTAGTGCCACCTACCAGATTGGTGTACAAAGACTCGTTTAACAGCAAATGGGGATAGGTTGCCCCGGTTTCCTCAATCAAATTCTTGGCTTCCTGTATCAGACTGTCATCACTTTCCCCTGTCACATCACTGATAATTCCATATATCTGAAAATCCGATGAGTCATAATCCGCCGCCATGGCTCCTAAATCAGGCATTTCACTGATACAGGGATTGCAGTATGTGGCCCAGATATTAATCATGGTCAAACGGCTCTCACCAAAGCATGCACCGGTAACATTCTCTCCGGCAATGGTAGTAGCTTCAAATTCCAGGACATAGGGCTTTTGTTCTGTTTCTTCCGTTACTGCTGAACTTAGATTCTCTCCGGGTTTTACAGTATCGCTCCCCCCGCATCCGACCAGTAGCATGACACTTAATATTATAATACCTATATTTCTCTTTTTCATATAAACTCCTGGTTTCATTTTCCTAAAATATCCTATATATCCGTTGGACGCTGTATGCCGCAGGCGGCTCCCTGCGTCCTTTGCCCCATCATACAAGCACCTGCCTCTTGCTTTCCTTCCATAGCCTTCTCAGCCCTTTCCAGACTGTCATAACCGTACAACCGGACACTGTTACCCATAATCTCATAGGCCAGATTCTTTTCTGCCTTGGCACAACTTACCACATAGCGTCAGTATAATTCCAACATCTTATCCGAATAGGTGCTGATTTCACCACGCAGATAGGTCTCGTAAGAAGTGTTGTACAAATGATCCTCACTACTGTGAACACTTCTGGCCTGTCCTGCCAAATTAGGATACTTCTTGGCGAATTCCTCCATCCATGCCACCTGCATCTGTACAATTTGCTCTATAATGGCTTTCTTTTCCTCTGTAATAGCCGGAAAATATGCCTTCATTTGTTCATACTCCTCCGGTGCAGTACTTTCCATCATCCGACCATACTTTTCCTCTATCAGATTATGTCCCCGTTCCAGTTCTCTGGTAAAATCGTACAAATACTGCATGAGCATCTGCTTATCCCAGGTCAGGTACTGACTCTTTCGCATAATGGAAAAGGTAGAAAAGTCATCCTGGCAGGAAGCTCTACCTCCCACATTCCGCACCTTATCAAAGGCTTTGAATTCCAAAGCTACTACTTTCTCCGTAAGCTGCTCTATGCTATCCTCTGCCACTGTGGATTTAAATACCAACTCTCCCGTATGTGCATCCAGATAATCCGTCATATCGCTGATGTACCCTGCATCATACAGTTCCCGGGTAAGAAACTGTGCTACCTCCGGCAGTTTCCCCTGTGTGCCCACGCCAGAAAGGAGCAGCGCAAGCTGTTTACCTTTGGGAGACTTCTGAATACTACGATAAAGCCATTTATCATGAACCGGATATCGATTTTCCAGATAATGCTGTAATTTCATAGCCGCCCGAATACCATCTCCCAGCATAATCCCCGCTGTGACCCCATCTCTACGCTTACTCATACGCGGGAAATTGTACTGGGCATTCTGAGCAAACTCTGCTGCTGCCTGAGCCAGTCTCAAATATTGCACAGATGCAGGATATCCCTGCAAAAGCACCTGCCGGATACCACTGAAAATCCCTTCCGCATCCCGGAAAACCTCTCCGTTTACCGCTGCTGCCAAACCACTATCGGACACCTGCTGCCAATCTATCTGCTTAGGGTCAGCCGTTCCTATCAGTTGCTCATAGAACTCCTTTATTTTGCGTACCCCTCGTCTGCCTCTGCCATAAGCAGTTTCCAAACGCTGATAGCCGGAAAATTCCCTGGGCAACTGCTCGTAGGCCTGCTGCAGTGCATCCCCAATTTCCTCGTAGGTCTCATCTGTTACCCACATACAAAACCCCGGGCCAAAGTCATGATCTACTGATAAAGCATCATCAAACCCAAAGCAATCGGAGCCTTCGCCTACCAGTCCCACTGCAATACGGTCCCTATATTCCCCAAACCGTTCTTGCAACATGGGGACACCATAGGTCTCATAATACTTTCTGCACAGCTCCAATCCTTTAGTATGCATGGCCTCCTTACAGGCCTGTATCCGCTCCTGCAGACGCTGGTAGAATACGGTACGTTCCTGCCGTTGCTCCATCAGTTCCCGGGCCTTAACAAAAAATTTCATAGCTTCCGGATACTGCTTCTGTTCCATCAGACAACTTCCCAGAGCCGTCAATGCCCCGCAATAATGAGTGCCCTGCTCCTGCAGCTGCTCAAAATATTCCACCGACTTACGGGCATAAGCCAAAGCTTCCGATACCTCTCCTAAGCTTAAACAGGAGGCGGACAAATTGGTATAGGTAGCTGCAATTTCAAATAAAGACCCCTTTTGCTCCACGATTTGTAATGCGGTAAGTAATTCTTTCTTCGCCTTGGTAAAATCACCCATTTCCTGATATAGCAAGCTGATATTATTACACAGACTGGCTACCAGCATATCCTCAGCAGATAAGGTGCTACTGTAAATCTCCTTTGCCTGCTCATAAGCAGCTAAGGAATCCTGTAGCCTGCCACCTGCCCGGTATGCATTTGCTACGTTCTGTAGGGTAGTAGCATAAGGCGCCGTATCTCTAAGTCCCATGTTTTCTGCCAGCTTCAGGGCCTGTGCCGCAGTCTCATAGGACTTTTGTGTCTGTCCCGTTTCTCTATAAAATCCCAACAATTCATTCATAAGCTGTAAAGCACTGCCTGCATCCTTTATCTTCTCTGCTTTGCTCACACTGCTTACCATCAGCTGCTCTGCCTCTGCCACTTGGTTTCTCTTTAGCAAGGCATATACCTGTTCCATAATTTCTGTTACATTCATACCCATTCTCCCTTTGCAATTCCCTTTTCCACCTTATTTTTCGCTCCCATATTTATAGGAAAATCACTGCTTTTATCATAGCATATAATTCCTCTTTTGACGAGTTTCGTCCACTAACAAATCCTGGCAAAATACCGGATCCCCCAAAGGAGCATCCGGCTTTACCTGCTTTCACACTTTTTTATTTTGTTTCTTTTTGCAAATCTGCAAATCGTTGAATGTATTTGAGGGGCAAATCACCCTCCCGTATATACAAATCCCATCTGCCTTCATTCACATCCATCAGAATAACTCCACCGGCATAATACTTTTTCAATACACCACCCTCATAATAAGGATTGTTATAATGAAGCAGTGGCATCAGCTCTGCAATTTCTGCAGGGTCTGTAATAGTTACAGTGATTTCTGTAGGTTCTGTTTCCATTACATAACTTCTGGAACCCTCGCTATAGTAGTTATCATACCTCTTTTGAATACGCTTCTGATATTCCCGATAACGTTCCAGGCTCTCTTCGTCCCATACACCAAACTGTGCTCTGGCCAGCAGCTCATAATCCGCAGCATATTCCTCACCCAGCTCATATTTGTTGTAATCCGTACCAATATTCAGGATAATGGACTCCACCTTCTCCTTGGGAATCTCGCCTACTGCTTTTCCATAACCATGTTTTGCCAATGCTGCCATGGTATGCTCCATAGATTCGTAGATGTCCAGATAATAGTTGTTATATTGGTGCGTATACATTCTCAGCTGTACCATCAGGCGTCCTTCACCCAGAATTGCTCCCTCCGGATGCTCCAGTACATCTTGATTGTACGCAGTGATTAAATCATCCAGCACCTCTCTGCGCTGTTCTTCCTCTTCAATATAAGTATTTTCTGTACGGATTGCTACCCGGTAAATACTCTGGCGCTCCTTCTCGTCAATGACAAGATTACTTTCTGCGTAGTCCTCATTAAGCACAATAGCGCGGAACACCTCAGCATCCTTCTCATATAAATTATATTGCCGATAGTAGCTGCGACCATTGTTTAAGGTCACCTTCACGATTACATTATCATACTCATTTCCATAATAAAGATTGGTTCCCTCATAATCAGATGCAAAATAATTTAAATTATCCACTCCTGTGCAAAGGAACTTGTAGATATTTTCCTGATCCTTATATTCCATAAGCTCCAGCGGATTATCCTTTTCATTATTTAGATAATGATTGGAATATTCCCGTGCATAAATGGCCATGGACTGAATCTTTTCCTGCTTGGGTAAATATTCATCATATCCAAACCAATCCATATTGAAGGCCAGACACAGCAATAATGCTACTACTGTAGTTGCTGCCATCCATAATTTATTGGCCAGAAATGCTTTAAAATCCATGTGGAAAATAATATCCAGTACACCATATACCATAACGGATACCAGAATACATCCAAAGATACCCCAGCCCACAGAATTAGCATCCGTAATCAGCACAAACACCAGCCATCCGCCCATGCCGCCCAGTACACTGGCAATAAGCTTCATTATCGTGGTAGCAATCTTATTCTTCACGCCCTGCTCAGCCAACTCGGAAGCACGCTTGCAATAAAGCCTCCATGCGGCTGTCCCCAGCAATACCATCACAATAAAATTCACATTCATTGTGGTAGTAAAGTTAAAAGTAGGATCTCCCTGACAATAAGCCAACAACATATAAATAGCTGATACAAGGGGAGAAGTATAGATTACCGCTTCAGCCAACTGCTCTGTGGCATAAAAGGCATCCATATAATATTCAAAGAAAATAATACCCAATCCATAAATACATAGTACCGCACAACCAATGATACATGTGGTTACCAAGGTATTGAATACATTACCACAAAGCATTACTGCTACCAGTACCAAATGGTACATAAGCAAAAATCCGATTAGCAGTACCAGAGAAGTCATCCCTGCCGCCTTCAGTATCAGGCCGCAAGCCCACCATCCTCCGATGGGTACCATGTTTATCACAGCAATAACAAGAGTAATCAGCAAACTTACCAGATAAGGTACCAGCCATATCAAAATGCCATTCACATAGGTTACCCAGAACTGCGTATTTCTTTTAATGGGTAAACTGTGATAGGTATCCACCATCTTCTTATTAAAAAGAAAACGGAAACCAAAAAGTCCTACAATCACTGCACCTATCAGGGCAATAGTGCCACCCAGGCCTGTAAGTACCTCATTAAAGAAACTGACCACACTACCAATATAGGTATCGGTATATATCTCCAGGTCCACTCCTAAATTGCGTAAAATGGAATCCTCTACAATCAAAAAAGCCACCAGAATTGCCAGGAAATTTCCCAGCAGGGAAAGGGCAATCATCCACACCTTATGGCGTAAATCTTCCTTCATATAATTAAAGAATGAGCGCTTTGATGTCATATCCCTTCACCTCCGTCTCACTAATAAATATCTCCTCCAGGGACAAGGGTAACAGCTCGTAGAATACAGGATTTAACTGCTCCAACACCTGGATTACTTCTTCCCTTACACCACGCACCGTAAAGGTATACAATGCACCTCTGTTATCCATAGTCACCACTTCCAGCTTCTCCTTGATGCTCTGAAGTAATCCCTCATCCTTTATGACACACTGTACCTTATGAATATTCAGCTTCATATCTTCCATATCCTTGGCCAGCAAGATACCGCCTCTGTGAAGAAGCCCCACATACTCACAGATATCCTCCAGTTCACGTAAATTGTGGGAAGCAATAATGGGTGTCAATCCCCGCTCCTCAATCTCATTTACAAAAAGTGATTTCACAGCCTGACGCATCACCGGGTCCAATCCATCAAAGGTCTCATCGCAAAGCAAATACTTGGTATTGGCACAGATACCACAAATAACGGACAACTGCTTTTTCATACCCTTGGAAAAGGTATTAATCTTTCTCTTCTTATCAAGACCGAATTTTTCCATAAGGGATTTGAATTTTTCCTCATCAAACTTCGGATAATAGGTCCGATAAAGCTTCATCATATCCATCGGTGTACCACTACTGAAAAAATACTGGTCATCAGAAATATAGAAAATTTCTCCTTTTATCGTAGGATTATCAAATACGTTCTCCCCATCCACCAGAATGGTACCCGCGTCCGGTTTTAACACCCCACTCAACATACGCATAAAAGTGGATTTACCTGCACCGTTGGTTCCAATCAGACCAAATACATGGCCGTCCTCGATACGGGCAGAAATATTGTCTATGGCTTTAACTGCATCAAAGCTCTTAGATAATGTACAAACTTCAATCATTGTCTGCCTCCTTATAAATACTCCGTATGCCCTCCTGCAAACGTTCCTTAGGCATACCTGCTTCTTTGGCACGGAGGGTCACTTCCTCCCACTCCTTCATTATCTTTTGTAAATTCCCATCCCGCCACTCTTTAGACGGTGCCACAAAGCTTCCCCTACCTGAAACAGTATACAGATAGCCCTCCTGCTCCAACTGTGCATAAGCACGCTGAATGGTATTGGGATTCACAGACAACTCCATAGCCAAGCTACGCACGCTGGGCATCTTGGTATTCTCTTCCAAAGCGCCACCTACAATCAGCCGCTCCAGCTTCTCTACCACCTGCTCATATATGGGCCGCTTATCCCTATAATCTAGTAGAATCACACAAGCTCCTTTCCG
>JAFUKS010000034.1 GCA_017473445.1 Lachnospiraceae bacterium | reverse complement strand
TGGATTTCTCCCCAGCTGCCCAGAGCCGGATAGGCCTGACGGATTTGAATCAAACGCTGAATCTCATGGTACAGAGAGTTCTCATCTTTCATCTGTTTCTCCACTGTAGGACGGTCTGCTTCAGGGTCAATGGGAATATACAACTGTTCCCCGGGGGCACTGCTGAAGCCCGCATTGGCAGTGTCATTCCACTGCATAGGTGAACGAGCTCCGGTACGGTTATATCCTCCCTCCACAGAGGTCAAATGTTCTACATGACGCATACCTATTTCATCGCCGTAGTAAATAAAGGGAGCACCCGGCATGGATAACAGAAAAGCAAAAGCCACCTTTAATTCATCCCCATGGATACCACGTGCCAATCTATCCATATCATGATTACCGGAAGGAATACAAATCAGTCCTCTTCCCTGCACCTTACGATAATTTTCCAGATATTTAGCCACAAAAGCACTCACGTCCCCTTTTCCTCTTCCTGAAAAGAAGGGCTCCTCACAACGGAACAAGTCGTTATAATGAGACGGTCCAAAATGCAACAAAAAATCCATATGAAAACCGCCTAATAATGCCTTATCCGGTTCTCCCCATTCGGATACCAAAGCTGCCTGGGGGAATTCTTCATCCAGAAAGCCTCTTACTTTTTGCCAAAGTGCTATGGTTCCCTGCCCGTCTACATCATTTTTAACCAATGAACCTGCCATATCCACACGAAATCCATCCGCGCCCAAGCCCAACCAGAACCGCATAACATTCTTCATTTCCTCCAAGGTAGCCTTGGGACCCGGATCGTCTACCGACTGTTGCCAGGCCTTATCCGGTTGAAAATAGCCATAATTTAACGCCGGCTGGAAGGAAAAGAAATTTAAAATACAACAACCATCCCTATCGGAAATACCACGTAGGGTATTAGCTCCCTCCGGTACGGTCCATACATCATCTGTCCATACATATCGATGTGTATAAAGGTTCTCTTGAGCTTTCATGGACTCCTTAAACCAAGGATGTTCCACCGAGGTATGCCCTGGCACCAAATCCAGCAAAATATGCATATCCCGATGATGCACCTCCCGAAAAAGCCTCTCCAAATCCGCATTAGTGCCGTAACGGGGGGCCGCCATATAGTAATCAGACACATCATAGCCTGCATCCCCAAAGGGTGACGCAAAGCAAGGATTCATCCAAATTGCATTGCAGCCCAGTTCCTTGATATAATCCAGTTTATCTATAATTCCTTGGAAATCACCGATACCATCCCCGTTGGAATCCTTAAAGGACTGGGGATATATTTCATAAAAAATTGCATTATCAAGCCACTTTGGCATAAAAACTCCTCCTTTCTCGGTTTGCCGCATGTATTTATGATATCATATTCCGGCAGAAATGTCTAAAGCCATGCATACAATGCATTGCATAATTAATATTCTGCCTTTAAAATAATATACAGAGTTGTTTTTCCCGACTCTCCACTCAAAGAAAAGAAATAATAGAAAATGGTAAAAGACAAAAACAAAAGGATGGGCAATCACATTGACAAGAAAAATATTTTATGAAGATATTAACAAAACCAAATTCGAAACTACTGTAACTGAATGCGTAAAAGATAACGATAAAAATCTCTACCGCATTCTACTGGATGCTACCGCGTTCTTCCCCGAAGAAGGAGGTCAGACACCGGACAAGGGGACTTTGAACGGTATGGAAGTATTGGATGTACAGATTCTAGAAGAGGATATCTACCACTATATAAAGGAGCCCCTGGAAGTAGGTACCACCGTGCAGGGACAGGTTGACTGGACACAGCGGTTTGATTTCATGCAACAGCACTCAGGAGAACATATCATCTCCGGTCTGGTACATAAGCATTATGGACTACGCAATGTGGGCTTTCATTTGAGTGTCAATGAAGTGACACTGGATTTTGATGCTCCCCTGTCCTTAGAACAATTGCGGCAAATAGAACGGGAAGCCAATGCCGCTATCCATACCAACCTCCCCATTCTCATTTCCTATCCGGACAAGCAGGAACTATTCACCTTAGAATATCGCAGCAAAATCGAAATTGAAGGACAGGTGCGGATTGTTACCATCCCCGACATCGATGTGTGTGCCTGCTGTGCTCCCCATGTGGAAACCACCGGTCAAATCGGTATGATAAAGATTACCAATGTGCAGAGTCATCGAGGTGGTATCCGTGTCAACATCCTTTGCGGTATGCGGGCACTGGAGGATTATACAGCCAAACAAACCAGTGCCTCCGCCATCTCTGCAGCCCTGTCCGTTCCTCAGGAACAAATCAGCCAGGGAGTGCAACGTCTCCGGGAAGAAGGTCTACGACACAAAGAACGGGCCAATGAATTGCAGGCCAGATATCTGGAACTGACCCTCTCTACCTTACCCGGTCCCGAAGTTTCACCGGATGTAATTCTATTTGTGGGCCCCATGGATACCATTGCCATCCGAAATGCAGTAAATACCCTAACCGCAACTTATCCCGGCTATTGCGGTATTTTCTCTGGGGAAGAGAATAACTATCAATTTATTCTGGGCAGCAGCACCAAAGATTGCCGGGAACTGGCAAACATACTTCGTAGTGAATTGTCCGCCAAATGCGGCGGCAGTGCCCCTATGATTCAGGGAAGTGTGGCAGCCATCCCCGATAACCTAAAGACTGTGATTTGTAAGCATTCATTGACATAACTATATAAAAAGACTGTAGCACATATCAACTTGATATGTACTACAGTCTTTCTTATTCCTATCGCAATCTATTTTATCTGCTATGCTTCTGTTACTTTATTTCCATTCAGCCACTTAATCAAAACCAACACACCCAGCGTCAGCAAAATACCGAAGGGTAAGCTAATCCACGCACTCTTTGTCAAGCCTGCTACGATATAGGTTACAAAGGAAATAGCTGCAACCAAAATAGCATAAGGTAACTGGGTAGACACATGCTTTACATGGTCGCACTGCGCTCCTGCGGATGCCATTATGGTCGTATCGGAAATAGGAGAACAATGGTCACCACACACCGCTCCTGCCATACATGCAGAAATAGCAATAATCATCAGCTGTGGATCATTCTTGAATACATCAACAACAATTGGAATCAGTATACCAAAGGTAGCCCAGCTGGTACCGGTAGCAAAAGCCAAAAAACAACCAATCAGGAAAATAATTGCAGGCAGTAGCATCATAAAGCTCTCTGCACTTCCTTTGGTTAGCATTTCCACATATTCCCTGGCACCCAGACTGTCCGTCATAGCCTTCAGGGTCCATGCAAAGGTCAGAATTAGAATTGCAGGAACCATAGCCTTAAAGCCTTCCGGTATACACTCCATACACTCTTTCAATTTTAAAACACGACGTAACATATAGTAAATCAATGTAATCAGCAATGCCACCGCACTACCAAACATCAAACCGTCAGATGCATCACAATCCGAAAAAGCTTTAATGAAATCGGTACCGGAGAAGAAACCGCCGGTATAAATCATTCCGATAACACAAGATACAATCAATGCTGTAATGGGAATCACTAAATCGATAACCTTACCATTCTTCTGTGTCTCTTTATCTGTTACTGCTTCTGTCAGCTCATTCAGCTTGCCCATAGCATCTTCGCTCTTTTTCATAGGGCCGAATTCAACCTTCATCAATACAGACATTACCATAAAGAAAAGCGTTAATAGTGCATAAAAATTAAAAGGAATTGCACGGATAAATAAAGAAAAGCCATCTTCTCCTTCTACAAAACCGGCTACAGCTGCTGCCCAGGAAGAAATGGGAGCTATGATACATATAGGAGCCGCCGTAGCATCAATTAAGTAAGCCAATTTTTCCTTCGAAACCTTATTCTTGCCGGCAATAGGACTCATAACACTGCCAACAGTCAAACAATTAAAGTAGTCATCAATAAATATCAGTACCCCCAACAATACTGTTGCCAACTGGGCACCTGCTTTGGTCTTAATGCGGGTAGATGCCCAACGACCAAAAGCTTCTGAGCCGCCTGCTTTGTTCATCAAGCATACCATAATCCCCAATACCACCAGGAATACCAAAATACCTACATTATACTCATCGGATAATACACTTACTACACCATCATTAAAGATATGTACCAATGCGCCTTCCAGATTAAATCCTGCATAAAACAAGCCACCTACAATAATACCGATAAATAAGGAGCTGTATACCTCCTTGGTAATTAACGCTAACGCAATGGCAATCAGGGGCGGAACCAACGCCCAAAATGTTGCATACATCTTAAGTACCTCTTGACTGTGTTCCTGCTTCCCCTATCCTTTATGGAAATACACCACAGTCACCCTCTCATTTTTTCTTTATCTTATACTGTATCTACAGCACAAAATCACACCTTTGCCTCTACCAGCTGACGATACCATACCAGCGTATCCTCATAAGCAGCAGCCACCACATCCATATCAATGTCATACACGATCAATTCCCTGGAAATCTCTGTCCAGTTGGCATTCTCATACTGCTCAATAAAGTCCATTACCGGAACCAGCGTACCACGTTTATAAATCAGGGCATCACTGATATCATTGGATACCTTAACCATCTGCAGGGCTTCTTCCATGGGCTTATCCAGAATTACATTGATTACAGAGAACAGTCCCATCAGGAACAATTCTTCACTCTTCATGGCCAGGTTGAAGGACTTGGCCAGATTCTCAGCAAATTTTGCACGAATCAATGACAATCTGGTAATCTCATTGGGCTTATCCTTGTACAGTGCATTTACCACTGCCGTATTAATCCATTTCTTTAATTCCTTCTGTCCCAACATAGCCGCCGCATGACGGATAGAAGTAATCTCAGAATTACGGGCCATATGATTTACCATCTTCAGCAGGGATATGGTCAAAGCCGTATCTCGGCTGATAATATCTGCCGCCTCCGTCAGTTCGAAATTGGCATTGTTTACCATATTCAGCAGCTGAATATAGTTTACCTTCAAGGGAGATACCTCCGTCTCGCCCTTTGTCACGGGCACACGATAAAAATCGCCTTCATAGAAGGTATATCCACCGGTAGCCTTTAAGGCCTCAAAGGTCTCCATCTTATCAATATTACCGGCGCAAAGCTTGATATTGGGATACAGCTTACCGAAATAAATCTTCGCCTTATCAATGGCAATTTTCTTATTGTTCAGCAGAACATAATCCATCAGCTTAAGAATCTCCCGATAATTCTCAAACTCTGAAACAGGTAATTTTCGAATAGCCAGTTTGTAACCCTTGTTCTTCAATTCTGTCAATCTTTTGATATACATATCCACCGGAGGAATGGTATTGTCAATAAGTAATACCAGACGTTCTCTGGGTGCTGAGCATTCTCCTTCAATATCTGCAAAAACAGAAATATTGGTAATAGGCACAAATACTTCCTTATCAGCAGAAAGAGTATCAATCCCCATATGCTCCAAAAATTCCAACACACGCAATCTGGACGCACCATCATTCTGTCCGGTGCCCAGCAGTAATGGATTTAATAAGTAATTCTCCTTTTGAACAAAAACAGAATAGGCCTTTACAGCCATATTTTCATCAAATAAAGGAATCAATGAAACCAGCATACTTTCCCTCCTTTTGTGTTTTACAGTACGATTTTAACATACTTTGTGTGTTTTTACCATACCAAAGGATAAATCGGCTACGATTTTGTGCACTTTTATTTACGTATATGCTCCTCCAATATTTCCACCATCCGGTCGCCAATTTGGAGCTGACCTTCTGCTGTGGGATGAATCAGGTCAGCAGATACATAAGAAGGATTATTCAGCAATGCTTTGGCATCTACAAAGCAAATATTAGAAGCCACACCCTTGGCATTTCTACGTACAATCTCACGCATTTGCTCTGTCCTGGGAGACTCACATAAATATCCAAAAATGCCTGTAACCACTACCGGTCTGCCATCCTCTGTCAGCTTCTCTATAAAATATTTTACTCTTTTCTCAAACAGCTCCAAGGGAAACTGGTCACCCATCATATTAATGCCCCATTCAAAGGAACCAAAATCCCAATCCTTACGCCCCACAATATAATCTACTATAGCAGGCTCCAAATGGGCATTTCCCGCAAAGCCCAGATTCAAATAATCGCAACGCATCTCCTGACTTACACGGAACGCATAGGTAAAAGGCGTAGCAAGTCCCAGACTACCATGGGTAATGGAAGAACCATACGCCAAATAGGTCTTGGCCGGAAGCTGTGACTCTTCCGGAGGTAGCACCTCTCCCTCCAGTCGCACGAAATAGTTGTGTCCATAGGGGATCACTACACGTACCACTTCCGGGTCAAAGGCCAATTGATGCTCCGTTGTCACCTTACGCATAATCTCTAGCCCCGTAGCTCCCGTCGGGTCTTGTCCTATTGCGTTGCCCTCAGGCTTAGCTATGGTAATTACTGTCTCTTCTGCATTTATCACTTTGGAGGAATACATAAATCCGGCCTGGAATGCCCCATAATAAATATATGCCACCTGAGCCTCCGCGATAGGGTCGGTACGTAGCACCAAATTCACCGTATCAGACACCATCCGAAACCGTAGTTCAATACCGGAACCAAAACGGCATACACCTTGCGCCGAATCCGGATTCAAATGTGCTCTTACATCTGCCGGCACACGCCACATGATGTACCCCTTGTCTGTCTGCTCCAGCTCTGCCACATTGTGAAACTCAATATTTTGAAAAATCATATGTAAGCCCTCCCTTTCTATTTACACAAAAAGCAGAAATGAGCATACTCATCTCTGCTTTTTATTCATTCAAATATTACTTAAAGTACTTCACACCGGACTCGAAAATCTTCATATCCTGCTCGCCGTAGATATTCATAGCTACGGCAATGTCGCGTCTCTCAGAGTGAGCCATCTTACCGAAGCAACGGCCATCGGGAGAGGTGATACCCTCGATAGAGCAGTAGGAACCGTTGATATTGTACTCCTCATCCATGGATACGTTGCCGTACATGTCGGAGTACTGGGTAGCTACCTGACCGTTAGCAAAAAGCTTATCCAGCCATTCCTTGGGAGCTACAAAACGTCCCTCACCGTGGGATGCAGGGTTACAATAGGTTGCACCCAGCTGCGCACCCTGGAGCCAAGGAGACTTGTTGGAAACCACCTTGGTGTATACCATCTTGGAGATATGTCTGTTGATGGTATTGAAGGTCAGGGTAGGAGAATTCTCATTCTGCCCTACGATTTCACCGTTGGGTACCAGGCCCAGCTTAATCAGTGCCTGGAAACCGTTACAGATACCCAGTGCCAGACCGTCACGCTCATTCAGCAGCTTCATAACAGCTTCCTTCATCTTGGCATTCTGAAATGCGGTTGCAAAGAACTTCGCACTACCATCGGGCTCGTCACCTGCGGAGAATCCGCCGGGGAACATGATAATCTGTGCCTGATTAATCGCCTTCTCAAATACCTCTACGGAATCTCTGATATCCTCCGCAGTCAGGTTCTTAAATACCTTGGTAATTACATTTGCACCTGCACGCTCAAAAGCCTTGGTGCTATCGTATTCACAGTTGGTACCGGGGAATACAGGGATGAATACAGTAGGCTTTGCAATCTTATTCTTGCATACATAGATGCTGTCTGCCTTATATACATCACTGTTCACAGCATCGGTGCCCTTCACTGCCTTGGTAGGGAATACCTTCTCCAGTTTGGAGGTCCATGCCTGCAATGCCTCCTCCATGGTAATCTTTACATCGCCATATACGAATGCAGCTTCCTCAGTTACCGTACCGATTAGGGTATACTCTACACCCTTAGCGTCCACTTCAGCCAGCTTGTCTGCAGGTACTTCCACCAGGATATCGCCCAGACCGTTTGCAAACAGGTCATCGGTGGATACCTCACTGTCGATGGTCACACCCAGTTTGTTACCGAATGCCATCTTGGAAATAGCTGCTGCCACACCCTTGGAGTCCAGTGCATATGCAGACACGATAGCACCCTCCTGCATTAACTCGTGAATCTGCGTATAAAGCTGTGCCACTGCATCATACATAGGCATGTCATATTCATCTTTATCAATTTCAAAGCAAATCAGCTTGTTACCTGCTGTCTTCAGTTCAGGAGTGATGATATCGCCGTGCTTTGCAATATCCACTGCAAAGGATACCAGCGTAGGAGGTACATCAATCTCATTAAAGGTACCGGACATACTGTCCTTACCGCCGATACTGGGCAGACCGAAACCAATCTGTGCATCATAAGCACCCAGCAGAGCTGCAAAAGGCTGGCTCCAACGAGAAGGCTCCTCGGTCATTCTACGGAAGTACTCCTGGAAGGTGAAACGGATCTTGCTGTAATCACCGCCACCGGCTACAATCTTGGCCATGGACTCTACTACTGCGTATACTGCACCATGGTAAGGGCTCCAGCTGGACAGATAGGGATCAAAGCCGTAGCTCATCATAGTCACGGTATCCGTCTTACCGGAAAGTACGGGCAGCTTTGCTACCATGCACTGGGTCTCGGTGAGCTGATGTACACCACCATAGGGCATCAATACACTACCGGCACCGATGGAGGAGTCAAACATCTCCACCAATCCCTTCTGGGAGCATACGTTCAGATCATTCAGCATGGTCAGCCATGCAGCCTTCACATCGCCCTCTTCCAGCTTCTCTCCTACAGCAGGGATAGCCCATTTATCAAAATAATTATCTTCTTCCTTAGGAATATCTACCTTTACACTAGTCTCCTGATGTGCACCGTTGGTATCCAGGAATGCACGCTTTAAATTAACGATAGTCTGGCCTCTCCAGTTCAATACCAGTCTGGGCTCCTGAGTCACCACTGCCACCTCAACAGCCTCCAGATTCTCTTCTGTTGCATAACCCAGGAATTCTGCTACGTCCTTAGGATCTACTACTACTGCCATACGCTCCTGAGACTCGGAAATTGCCAGTTCAGTTCCGTCCAGACCTGCGTACTTTTTAGGCACCTTATCAAGGTCTACAGTCAGACCGTCTGCCAGCTCACCGATTGCAACGGAAACACCGCCGGCACCAAAGTCGTTACACTTCTTAATCAGCTTACTAACCTCTGCTCTACGGAACAGTCTCTGAATCTTACGTTCAGTGGGGCCATTACCCTTCTGCACCTCTGCACCACAGGTTTCGATAGAAGCCTCGGTATGCACCTTGGAGGAACCGGTAGCACCGCCACAGCCATCACGGCCGGTACGTCCACCCAGCAGAATAATGATATCGCCGGGATCGGAGGTCTCACGGATCACGTTCTTTCTGGGAGCTGCACCCATGACTGCACCGATTTCCATTCTCTTAGCCACATAGTTGGGATGATAAATTTCTTTTACAAATCCGGTAGCCAGACCAATCTGGTTACCATAGGAGGAATAACCGCTTGCTGCACCGCGTACCAGCTTCTTCTGGGACAACTTACCCTTCATGGTATCTGCCACAGGTACGGTGGGATCAGCCGCACCGGTCACACGCATTGCCTGGTATACATAGCCACGTCCGGAAAGAGGATCTCGGATAGCACCACCCAGACAGGTAGCCGCACCACCGAAGGGCTCAATCTCGGTAGGATGGTTGTGGGTCTCGTTCTTGAAGAATACCAGCCACTCTTCGGTCTCTACATGGTCGCCGTAGTCCATTTCTACAGGAACTACCACGGAACAAGCATTAATCTCGTCGGACTGCTCCATATCTTCCAGCTTGCCGTCCTTTTTCAGTTTACGCATAGCCATCAGAGCCAGATCCATGAGACACACAAACTTGTCATCACGGCCGGCAAAAATCTCTGCTCTGGTATCCAGATAGCTCTGGTAGGTAGTCTCCATGGGCAGTCGATAATAGCCCTCACCGAATTCCACATCCTTCAGTTCAGTGGAGAAGGTGGTATGACGGCAATGGTCGGACCAGTAGGTATCCAGTACACGAATCTCAGTCATGGAAGGATTACGCTTCTCGTCATTCTTAAAATAATTCTGAATATGCCGGAAATCCTTGAAGGTCATAGCCAGACCCAAGGAATCATACAGCTTCTTTAATTCTGCCTGGGGCATGTCCACATAACCATCAAAGATAGCTACATCAGCAGGGTCCTCGAACTCAGTTATCAAAGTCTGGGGCTTCACCATATCGGTTTCTCTGGAATCCACAGGGTTAATACAATATGCTTTAATTTTGGAGAATTCCTCATCAGAAATACTGCCGATAATCATATAAGTCACAGCAGTCTTGATCACAGGCTCCTCGTTTTCATTCAGGAACTTTACACACTGTACGGCAGAATCCGCTCTCTGGTCAAACTGGCCGGGAAGGAATTCTACAGAGAATACCCTTGCATTAGAAGGGATTTCAATATTTTCCAGGTAAAGATCATCTACAGGGGGCTCAGAAAATACCGTCTTGCATGCCTGTGTGAATACCTCATCAGAAATATTCTCCACATCATAACGGATGAATTCTCTCACCGCTTCCACATTGATACCCAGATAATTTTTCAGTTCCTCATGCAGTTCCTTTGCCTTTACCGCAAAGTCCGCCTTCTTTTCTACATAGATACGTCTTACGTTGCCCATGTCATCCTCCAAAAAATGATTTTTGTTACTGCTATAAATATACATCATAACCTTTTTTTCAACAATAGCACAAAGCACTAATTTTGTGAGAAAAAAAGAGTTTTTCACATACACAATGCTCCAAAGACATATCCTTGGAGCATTCAATACGCTATCTTTATTCCATACCTACTCCCAGGCTTCTAAGGATGTAGAGTAATTCCTTATCCACCATATCGGAAGTGATACCGATGGTCTGGGCTGAAATTTTCAGTCCCTCCAAAACATACATAATATTACGGGCCGCTCCCACACAGTCCTCGCATACAAATTCGCCATTCTCCACGCCGGTTTCAATTAATCTTTCAATAATCAGAACGGCTGCATCAAATTCCTTCTTTAACAAGTTCTCCTTGCGGGGAGGATGATTGTCAAAGAAATATTCATAAACGGCCTTGGTAAGGGTATTCTTCTTGCGAAGCAATTCCTTCTTTTGTTCTTTCAGAAAAATTAATAAAATCTCTGCTGCAGTTGCATCATCCGAAATGCTTTCGGAAAACACATCGTCTCCCTCTTCCCCTTCCAGCTTCAGCACCTCCCAAAAAATCTGTTCCGTGCTCTCAAAATAAAGGTATAGACCTCCGCGGCTGATTTCACAGGCTTCCACAATATCCTTCATGGTAACGCTTTTAAAGCCCTTTTCCATGAATACTTCCCTGGCTGTCTTCAATATGTACTTACGCTTCTGTATTGATTTCTCGCCCATTACTCTTCCCTTCCGACCACTTCAAAGGGCCGGTCCCAATACTCAATAATATCTTTCATCTGCTTCAGCACCAGATAAAAAATCTGCTCCTCCACAGCCTCATTCCATAATAATCCCTTGGTTCTGCCACCCAACACATAATAGGACAGGATACCGGTCAAAATATCCCATTCCTTCCAGGTAGCATTCTTTATCAGACGACGTTCATCCTCATGGGTCCTGATACGATTACGTGTATACACATACCGGTAATTCTTATTCATAATCCGGTCCATTTTGGTCGCCTCGCGGACAAAGCTCATAACAGTACTGTTGTACACCGGAAAAGCCACAGAATGCTCTGTAATAGATTCTTCTCCATAAGTACTGCTGACCCGACGGTCACCATTTTTCTCAAACCAGGGCAGATAGCCAAGCAGGGGCATTACCGCCTCTTTATACTCCATTACGACCTTTTTTCTGTATTCATAATCCTGTTCCATGGCTCCACCTCCGTTAAAAGTGACACATATGTATTTTTATTCTATCATAATTTTACCAAAAGTACACCCCCAAATTTCTGTTTTTTACGACAAATCCCATAAACTCGGACAAAAGTACCTCAAAAAAAATCTGACACTTTGTTCGTAATGGTGTATAATAATATTTAATAAGTTGTTTTTTTGTCGGATTCCTACCGACGCCCCTATTTTTTTTGTAAAAGAGAGGTTATTATGGCTGGTATTGTTATCGAAAAAGGAAAGAGCATACACCAAAACGGACAGCCCTTCAACTCCCTGCAACTAATTACCGCAGGGCAGGTAGTGGTATCCTTTCCCGGCGGTAATTATCTGCTGGGTAAGGGCGATGTAGTCGGCATATGTGAGATATGCTCAGAAATCCATTTTTTGGATTATAGTGCATCTGAAAATACTACTTTGGTCAGCTATCCTCTGGCCAATCCCGACGGCTTGTATGATTTATTCCGTAAGTACGCTGATATTTCCAGATTTTTTCTGTTGTCTGCCTTCCGGCAGTTCAATTTGCTGTTGCAGCACTCACAGGTAGCGGAAATGAATTGTAGCAATATGTACCAAATGCTCTCACGGGATATCGCAGAATACCAGATGCTGGCCAACCGATATCGTATCAACAGACCACTGGTGCTGAAGGATGCGGAGGACATGTCCGCCTATTTAAGTGACGAAGCTGCGGATTTGTGGCTGGGAAGCTATTACCAGGGTTTTTATCAGTTGTACGCGGGGGAAGAATACAAGGCACTGATGTCCAAAATTGCAGTCTCTGTGGGCACCTTACGTAAATGTAGCCTGGACTTCCGTAAGACTTATTTGAGTATAGAGGAGCAGGACCAGTATCTGAAACAGACCCTCTCCTACTTTTTTGACGAGTCCGGTGCGGACTTATTTGACCACTATTATACCATGCTATGTAAGCTGGGTGCCGATAGTACTGATACCCATCAGATTCTGGAACGTATGGAACAGATGATTATTCTCTATCGTAACAACGCGGATACCGACTGTGCCCATATAGAAGAACGAATTGAAGTGTTCCATCGGATGAAAGGACAGTATCTGAACATACAGGATCAAATGATGGAACAAATTGCAGAAGGGGAATTACCGGAAGAATTAATTAATTCCATGAATACCATTCTGGAATATGCCAAAATGCCTTCCGAATTTCTGCTTAACTTCAAAGAACTGGTGCAAAAATACAAGCGCCTTTCAGACATCAACAGTTCTGACGAAAATGCCTATGCTCTGCGCAAGGCTTTGATTCCGGCATTCCTGGAGTTGTATGAAGCAGTATTTAAAAATACACTGCATGATTTTATGCCGCCCTTGCCTGTTATGCTTTTCTTATACTTCGGCTACATAGACGAGGAACTGGCCGGCACCGAGAACTGTATTTATCTTTGTCAGCTATCACAAAAGCTGAACAAGCCCAGCGACACCGGCGTATATACCTTCTATCACTGGTTGTTGGCAATTTATAACGGCATGAAAGAACCCAGCCGTAATGAATTCGATCAGGATTATAATGAATATATCCACAAAAAGAAAATTACAGGCCATTATACCGATGCAGAAATCAACGCGATGCTGAAGGACCCTTGGGAGCGTGTTGCCTACGAGCTCCACAATATGTTCCCTTCCGTAAATAAAATGACTTTCGGTCGTATTACCACCTACTGTCCTCTCTTTTCCAAGGATAATGTATTAAAAAAATTGGACGACAGTCTGGTAACCTCCGCTAAAATAGGAGATGCCCTGGATACCATCCGCAGGGTAGATTTCTCCGCCTTCTATCGTGAGAGCCTGGATTATGAAAATATTGACGCCATGGGCAAGGAGCAAATCCATTTAGAATTCCTGCCGGATGTTATTCTGATGCCCAATGTAGGAATCCACGGCGTAATGTGGCAGGAAATTGAAGGTAAAAAACGTAACAGTAACGGACGTATGATGTATTCCATTTTCCATATGGAGGACGTGACTACCACCATGATTCATCTGACCGGCGAATTCCGTTGGGAAATGTGTAAACGCGTACAGGGTGCCCGTTGGAATGACATTTCAGAGCTTTCCCTGACCAGTGAATATTTTGATTATGTCCAATTCTACCGTAAAAATCACGACCTGAGTGCCGAAGCCAAGGACAAGGTGGGTATTGCTCTGAAACGTGCCAAGAATAGCTTCAAAGAAATGTTTATCCGAGATTATCAGATTTGGATTCTCTTTGAAGGTAATGGTGCTCCCAGGCTCAACAAGGTAGCCCGCAGAATTTTATTCACACACTGTCCTTTCCCGGCAGATATCGACAGCACGCTCAGCAACAATCCGCTGTATAGCGAGTTACTGCATCGCAAAAAGGTCAAAACAGCCACCCGACTCCATCATCTGGAAATGCTGGCCAAAAAATTATCCTCTACCAAGTACGGTATCCCTCAGACTTTAAAGGACGAAATGGATTTTGTCGAGTTCGGAAATAAAATGTAGACGAAATTTGCAAGATTTTGTGATATTTCCCTTTACAAATACCAAAACCTGGTATATACTATACTCATCCGGGTGATACCCCGGTCGTGAAATTGACACAATTTCCGAAAAAATTCCCCTTTACGCAAAACACCCGTAATCCCTGCGGGTGTTTTGTATTGCCAAAAAAAATACTTTTTCCGAGCTATTGCAGCAAGTGTAAGAATAATTATAAAAATTTTGAAATTTCACTTGCCTTTCTCAATAGTACTGTGCTATAATAACATTCGTTGCGGGTGATATACTTGCAGTCAACTAAATAGGGGAATAGTACAGCGGTAGTGCGGCGGTCTCCAAAACCGTTAACGGGGGTTCGATCCCCTCTTCCCCTGCTAAATGAAAAACCCAGTAAAATGGCGCAAAGCCTTGATTTTACTGGGTTTTCTTGTACTCTTTTTTCCGTTGAAAGGAATTATTTTTCCCTAAATATGACACGAAATTCCTTCAAATATGACACGAAATATGCCACAAATTTTATTCTCTAAAGAAATCTGCCAGACTAATTTTCAGCCCTTCACATATTTTCTGAACCGTACCTATGCGTGGGTTTTTAGCTTCCTCTGATACAATTCTCTTAATGGTACTTAACGCCACTCCACTCATCTGTGCTAGCTCTTCCGGACTGATACCTCTTTCATTACATATCTCTGTAATTCGTTTTCCAGTTTCACTCATTATAAACTTCCCCATTCTTTTTTTGTGTTTCTACATATTACTATATTTTTCCACATAAAAAAAGCCCCCGAGTAGATTTTCCGAGGGCTTAAGAGTTGCACTGGTACAATTATTCCAATCCTAACAATTTCTTCCATGTCTTTGCTTTTGCAGTAGCTTCGCCGTCAGGCTTTGCCATCCAGGTCTGGTATGCCTTTAATGCAGTATCAAAATTATTCCCGGCAATACGGTCCAGCTTGTCATGATACAGACCAATCTTTTTTAATTTCTTCTGCAATGGTAGCACTACATTATGCTGTCGGTTTTTCTTTTTGCTGACGGTTACCGTCTTGCTCAGAGTAATGGGACCGGGGATTTCATCCACACCAGCACCAGTACAGAGCTGTACTTCCCGGTAAAATTCCTTGTCGGAGTAGTCGCCGTCTACAGCGATACCATTCTGCTTGATATGCTCAGGGACTTCCACCAGCCAATATACCTTAACCTGAGAACTAAACAGCTGGAAGGTATTCTTCAGTCGGCTGGTCTTATCGGATGCAGGATCACTGATGTACACATAACCATTCTCATAGCCATATGCAACTATGAAATGCCCGGAGCTTGTCCAATTACCCTTTCCCATGCACGCAATAATCCAGTTCCCCTTTTTCAGTTCGTCCAGCACTCTCTGATGAATTGCATTGGTAGGCTGGCCATATACACTAGAAGTATTCAACCTGGTAATATTCACGCCGTATGCCTGACCCTGCGCCACAGGATACGCATAGCTGGTACCGGAATTCTTGACCTTGTAATTGTGCTTATTATGCCGTGCCCAAGACGCACAGGTTAACGGATCTATGTAAGGGCTCACTATGGCTGCCAGCACATCTGCCAGGGCAGTAGGCCCGCATCCGGCACTACCAATGGTAGAGTTTTCACCATCCACCGCATATTTAACTGATTTCCACCGCTTATCGGTCTGCTTATAGTCAACAGGTTTAATCATCTTTACCACTTCCTCCTTCTCTTCCATCGTTTCCTTACTGAATACGTCGATGTACATGTAATCGATATCCACATTTCCACTGATACCATCAACCTTTCCACAATCAGCACACTGCCAGATTGCGATACGGTCGTTATATCCGGGAACAGACGGGAAATACTTCTCGTCATCCAAGACCTTCGTGGCGCTGGCATACCGTGCTACCCACAGCAGATCATCCAACTTGTCCAGTTCAAATTTCTTAGGCAAATAAGACCTGCTGCCATAAAGCAGACATGTATTTCCCTGAGATTTGACTATGTCCTGAAATACTTTACAGTTGGCCGTAATCTTTTCCTTGGTCATGCCATAATTACGATTTCCACTATCTCCAAAGCCCTCATAGTCGAATACTACCGGCATCTTGCTATAAGGCTTGATTCTTGCAAGTACAAACTCTGCTTCCTCTTGTGCTTCCTTCTCATTTAAGGAAGTAGAATAAAAGTACACTCCAACCTTAATACCTGCGGCCAAAGCTCCTTCGATATTTTTCCTATAGCAAGGATCCTCTGAGAGCTCGCCGGTGGTAAGCCCTCTATTTCCCACTCTGACAAAAGCAAAATAGACTCCGTCACTGGCTACTCTCTGCCAGTCGATATTCCCCTGCCATTTAGATACATCAATTCCCTTCACTCTCATAATCCATATCCTCTTTGCTTTCCAGCACCTGGGCCTTGTCCTCTACTTTCTTCTTGATATTTTTCATAAGAGGTAACAGGAAGGGAGGAATTTTAACGCCAATATCCTGCAAATTTTCTAAAATGCTTATGATCTCATTCACTACCAGCCAGACCGCTACCACGATTGCTACTATAAAGGGCAATGCAAAATCAAAACCGGCACACTCAATACCATAATTAATGAGAATGTCAACCCATGCACCCACCAGGACTAAAAGCCACATGCCGACTTTCTTATAGATACCGCGGATGCCCTTGTAACTGCTTACGGGCTCCTCGCGGTACCCAGCAGCACAAATACCTGTCATGTAATCTA
Source organism: Lachnospiraceae bacterium (assembly GCA_017473445.1). Classification (GTDB taxonomy): domain Bacteria; phylum Bacillota; class Clostridia; order Lachnospirales; family Lachnospiraceae; genus Acetatifactor. The sequence goes on along the minus strand of JAFUKS010000034.1, from coordinate 8,115 downwards.
CTATGTTGCACCCTACCAGCAGAAGTACCGGAATGGCCAGAATCCCCAACCAACTCATCAGTGCAGATACAGCCACAATAACCTTCGCTTTCACATTTTCCATACTCATATCCTCGCTTTCTTTTAACATAAAAGCCAGATACCCCTTTATGGGATATACGGCTCATTGTCTCTGTTCAATATTCAATTATTTCTTAATAGTCTTCCCTGGTAATCTCTTTGAACTCTTCCTCGGTAATCCATTTGCCCACAGCGTTTCTCACCATAGCCAGGGTCCACCTTCCAGAATCGTAGTACTTCTTTACCTTTTCAAAATTCTTTGAATGCATATTCTCACCTCCTACATTTCTACATCTGTCATCATAGCAATATAATCTACTTGCGCCTGGGTATCGAGGACGGTGTTGGATACTGCACTAACCTCATTAGCCAGTCTCTTAATATGGTGAATAATTTTAGTATCCACATAGGGAATAAAGCTTGTTATCTTTCCACCCTCTACTTTTACCTGGTAACAACATATCTCTGCCACAGACCTCTCAGCTAACATTTCATCATCAGAATTAACTTCTAAAGCAATCAAAGAGTCATCTGTAGTAGTTCCTACATCTCTAATTTCACCTTTTTTGTTCACATATAACGTAATCATTCCGTTTCTCCTTCTAATTGGTAAATGTAAACTCATTAAACACCCATTGTTTAGTTGTGCCTGAATGTTCCCAAGTCATAGTCTTAACGAATATATAGTATTCTCCTTCACAAGTTGATACGTCATATTCATCAACAACAGTTCCTGTTTTATCTAAACTAGCACTACAAAACAATATGTCTGGAGTAGTTGCGCCAATAGTTCTGCAAAGACCAACTGCAAAACCTCTTGGATAGGTTAGATTTAGAATTAACTTAGAAAATTTTGATAAATCAATAGGTCCGCTGGACCAATGGTAATGGTTGCGAGTTTCATTCGCAGCGTCGCCCTTACTGGTGAAAGTAATAGTCGTACCGTTAACGCTAACTTCGGATGACCCGGCGTCACTGCTAATAGTCCAATCTCCGGTAGTCGGAAAGCTTTTGTGTACATCTAATTGACTCTGTTCACCGGCTTTCCACTCTACCCACTCTCCAGCGTCATTCTTCAACAAAACCATATCGGTCTCTTGGTCATATTTGATATTAGAATCAGGATCCTCAAATCCTTGCTTAATCCTTTTCTCCAAGTCATTCATGTTTTCTGCACTATACGCATCACCTTCAGCAGATATAGTACCTTCTGCCCTTGCTACTGTTACCAGTTCTGTAGAGCCGTTCTCTTTGGTGAGCATACGCCGATTCGGGTACTCTGATTTTCTGTCTTCCCATGTTTTCTGCTCAAAACTCATCCTTTTATCCTCCTATATCGTTCCTATATTTTCGCCGGCATAGATTTCACCGCTATATACTACATTGTTGCAGTTGGCCAGATACACCTCGTATACATCATGTAAAATACGCTCAACTACATTTACCTTCTGATATGTATTTAGAGGTTGCACCGGTGCAACTGGTGTATTTTTGTGCAGATATCCAACGGCTCGAATTTTTGCCACGTTTTCAAGCATTTTAGTAAAATATGATGCATTCGGTATCTCCGGCAAATTGTCTTTACATGTACTCAGATTCAAACCAAGTAACTGGGCAATAACATATATGTTATTCTCAATCCGTTTCAGATCGGAAGTATTTAAACAGCCTTTTAATCCGCCAAGCCATTCTGCCCTCTGTTCATCGGTCATATTCTGCCAGCCAATATTCCTTAATTCCTTGACTCGGTCCACATCCGCTTGTTTTCTGTCATATACAAACTCATGTAAGGCAAACTCAATTACCTCATCATAATTGGTCACATTCCCGGACGAATCATGCAGCTCCAGCACTATGTGATACATATTATTCTCTGCTACTGCGACAATGGCTCTCCAAATCGCCGCATTATAAGAATCCTGCTGAAATACTGTCGCAACATCGTTTACATATCCGGCCACATAAACGATATTGCCGGGAAGTGATACTGATATAGCCGTATTCATTAGCTTACCTCCACGGTAACTACTACGCTGGCACTGGCATTTACCGGATTAGGAGTCAGCACCACGGAACTGATAGCAGGAATAGATGTATCTAGCGTCACTGTCCTTGTAACGCTACTACTCTTACCAGCCGCATCGGTTGCGGTTACCACGATGGTATTCTCACCCTCTGCCAGGGATACTGCTTTGGAAAACGTGCCATCACTTCCTACGGTGACCGTTCCCTGGTCCACGCCATTTAGTACAACTTTCACAGTTACCGGACTACTGATGGCATCATTAGTAGTACCGCTTACCGTCACATTTGCACTATTTGTAATCGTACCTGCCTCGGGGGTGATTATGCTCAACGTGGGCGGTACTGTATCAACCGTAATTGATGCCGTTACCGCACCAGCCGCATTGCCATCATTATCGGCGGAATTAATAGCAAGACTGTGCTTGCCATCTGACAGTGCTGTGCTAGGAGTAAATACAAACTGATAACCGTTTGTTATTTCCGCATATGTCATTCCAGTGCTGTTATAGTTGTATGTAGTGGAGTCAATTTTCAAACTCACTGCCGATAACTTCACCCCAGAGCCACCAGCTTCATCCGTCACCTTAAAGGTAATCGGTTGCTTGTTATTGGTCACGTATGCCCCGTTGGAAGGTGATACCAAAGTAATAACTGGTTTCGTAGTTTCTTTTACCTGTAAGCGTAATACATTGCCCCAGGTGGCATCTGTAGCCTCCCATGTTTTCACGGTACCAGCGTCATTGGTAACTTCTATCACCACCGGATAATATCCACCGGACTGATTGAAAGAAGTGGTGGAGGGTGCCGTAATATTGCCCGTCCACTTCCCTGAGCTATCATGGGATAAATTGGTCCATGTACCATTTATTTTGACTCTTACTTTTGCAATCGCCATTAGATAATACCTTCCTCTCCTGCATATACTTCGGTACCTGCATACTTATAATCTGTTCCAAATACGATTTCCACATCTTCTGCTTCTATCACAATGGCCAGCGTCGCTTTGACATTGGCGGGATTCGGAGTAATGCTACATGCTTTTAGTTCCGGCCTATTCATCAGATAATACCATCCTCTCCGGTATAAATCTCCGCACCTGCGTAATAGTTTCCTGTTACCTTGCGGCTATATCCACGGGATTGCGACGTCGCAATATTGCCACCAGTCAAATCAATGGTTTGATTGGTAATACCGGTTACGGCATAACCGCCGCCCAATAGTGCCACCTCACACCAATCTCCGGCCGCTTCCCCCATGTTGATATAGCGGATTTCTACCAACTGTCTCAGCTGATAATAGTCCAGTAAGCTCTTGGCCAGCTCTGCTGCCTTGGTGGAGTCAACCAAAGTACATCCGCTATACTTCTTATTCTTCTTAACCTCTCCAGCCTCCATGACTGCCACAGACGCCGTATAAGCGTTCTCTACCGCTTCATATTCCAGACCAGACAGAATGCTCTCTCCTGCCTCATCCATAGATAACACCGCATAGTTTGCAGTTACTTCCAGAAGGACACCTACGGTTGCGGTGACGCTTTCCGGCTGATATGGTGCTGAAAACTCAATCATTGTACTACCTGCCGGGTAAGTACCTTTACATATCTGACGATTCTCTGCTGCCAGGTGATATTCCTGATACTGAACAGTTACGGACGATACATATTCATCCATTGTCAGTTTCGTACCGGTGAACTTCCGCTCAATTCCGATAGAGCCACTAATCTGCCTACTTGCTTTATGGATATGCAATTTCCCGGCACGGCTACGGTCTGCCACTGCACCACAGGCAAATACCACCTGCTGTAATGCCTCTCTGTGGCTCAGAATGCCCAACCAGCCGTTTAATTCAGTGTTGTAGACATCTTCGTCCACTATGTAATTTGAAATGCCACAGGATACCATTATTGCATCAATGATGTGACCTGCTACCACTCCTACATATACCGCTCCACCATAGAACATAGTCTTGTCCATGAGGCCCAGCACATCAATGAAGGAGAACTTCACTACATTGCTCTGGGAGCTCCAATTGTCCAGATAGTAGGTACCGCACTCAATCCAGGAGCCATTTACTGATTCTCTGATGGCAATCTCCTGCTCCTTCTGGAATGCTTTCCACAATCCTGCTTCATTGGTCATCTCAAATTGACCAGCAGCATCCAGAATCTCCATTTGCACGGTATTAATGGGCAAGGTGGCACTGGTGGGGTCTATCTCTTCTGCCACGTTGGCAGATTTGATATTCTCCCTTCCTAATCTCCACTTCTGGCCATATTCCACATGATCCAGTTTCACATACTGATAAGGGTAAGCACTTCGGACAAATTCTATGGTAATCTTCCCATAGTTCTGTACATGCTCCTTACAGAAGTACTCCTGTGCATCCGGGTAGAATGTTTTGGATACCAGTTTGCTACCAAATAGGGTATACCAGGTAACTAGTATCTCCGCCGGAGCATCACCTGCAAAATACAAAGTCAATCCACTACTGGTATGTGCCTGTGCGAAAGAAATCTCCAAAGTAGGATTCTTTACGTACAAGCAATTATCCCCGGACAGCTCATCACTCCAAAAAGCTACATCCTCAGGAGACTCTTCGGGAAACATTTCCATGCTACCATCCAATACGAACTGATTCAGTTCCATTGTCCCATATGCCGCTTGCCAGGTATCTTCCCGGAACAGAGATATATTGGAGAAATCCTTTGCAGTAGTGGATGCCACCTTGCTATCTTCGAGGGCCGTCACATCTATGAAGTTGAAATATGCTTCAGGATATGTAATCACTTATCAACCTCCCGGGACCCTTGCAGGCATCTTTGCCGTGAATTTACATTGTAGTCCCTTAAACTTCACTGTATCAGCCAATACCTTCTCAATCTCGTCGGAAACACCAGAGATATATCCCCTAAAGGAATATGTACCTTTGGTAGTAGGTAAAGTGAAATCATGATACTCCACCGGCTCTGTCAGCTTGTCCCAAAGAGCATCATAGGTATTATCATCGTCGATAGTACCAAAGGACATCTGATAGTTGAAATAAACACCTATCAGTTCACGCTTAAGGTCACCATCCTCGGTACGTTCTGCATACTTATCCAGAACGTCCGCAGCACGCTTGATTGAGACCAGCGGCACATCATACAAAATTCCATCTATTCTGATTCCTTGCGTAAATTCCATGATATGCCTCCTATGTCACCTTTAAAGAAACTCCAATACGTTGCTGTTCCCCATTCAAATACGGTAATTGCAGCTTTGCAAAGGTCTGTCCATCTACCTGCAGGTATACGGGACCACTGTACCCTCTGTTTGCACCCGTTTCAGCATTAGCTTGCTTAAATGCTTCTAACATGGTTGATAAAGGTGTTTCGATATTGGTTTGACCAAATCTCTGGTCACCGAGGATTGCCGCAAACGGTTTACCGCCTTGGATGACCATACCGTTTGCCAAACCGGGGAGCTTTACCCCGTCTACAGCCGCGCTTTGTCCTATTGCCGCAGCTCCTACTCCTGCACCAAGAGTAAGACCACTTTTTGCAGCTTGAATTTCTCTAACCTTATTGTTGAAGTAATTAACCAAACCATCTATATCCTCAATTAAATCTTCAATTATAGCATTGATATTGTCGGTGATTGGTTCTAAAACAGTCATTATTACACCCTTCACTCCAGAACCGATTCCGTTTACTAAGTCCGCTCCAATCCCCAGCCAATCTTGCTCCTCAAAGTCTTCCGACATCTTAGCAAACCACTCTCCGGCAATATTGAACGCCTCGTTTGCACTGCTCCAATTAAACGTCCTAGCAAAACCCTCTTCTATATCCACAAAAACATTATCCCAGAAATCATTCCAGCCATTTGTTATGCTCTTGTATGCATCTCCCAACCATCCATCCCATGTATCCGGGTCAAGACATGTACCTTTAAGAAATTCTCCTAGTTGATACAATGACGTAGCTAATAAATCAGGATTTGCAGAAAAAACTCCCGCAAGAGCCAGTCCAAAATCCTTAACGCCTTTAATAATTGGTCCAAGCTTTCCTATCCAAGAAACTACTTTGCCAACACCACTGATGAATGAAATGCTGGCACCAATCCCCTTTAGAATCAAAAAAGCTGTGAAGACTTTGGCAAAGGCTTCTCCCCATGATTTTGCATTCTCAGGATCTCCCGAGCTAAGAGTTTCCACAATATCCTTAAGTACTTCTGCAACTGTAGGAGTGACTACTTCTCCCAATTCCTCAAAGAATCCAAGAAAACCTTCCGCAAACCCCTTCGCATATGGCGCTAGCAGTTCCAGTACTTCTTTGCAATTTTGAGCCATGTTTAAGATATCGTTGTTAACTTGTGCATCCTCGAAAGCATCTTTTCCACCCACCTCGCCTCCGGCAGAAACCGTCCTGGAAGAATCGCTATTTTTGTTTAACACATTCAAATCATCGAATGCCGCCAATGCACCTTTGGCAGAATCTGCGGCACTATCCAGTGATTTTGCATAATCAACCATCTGTTTCTTAGCACGGGAATATGTGCTCTTTCCCTGCATAGCTGCAAAAAACTGTCCTACCGCATCCGCTGCAGCATTCAACCAAGCTACCAATTGCGTAAGATATGGAATGAACATATTAACCAACGGCTCAAATGCTGCTGCCAGCCCGTTTTTCAGTTGTGCAGACTCGCTCTTTAAAGCCGACATAGATTCGTTATATTCATCAGAGTAATGTGCCAGGTTCTGAAACCCTTCTTTCATGGTCTGAACCATTGCATTAAAACCCTTAGTTATCCAATTGAATACCAGCAGACTGAGTGCAATCCCCTTTAATCTGGTGCCAAAAACAGATAACAGGCCGTTAGACTTTTTGGTACCGCTTTGAATGGACTTGAAACATTTTTTACTACTCTTCTCTACCTTTTCAAATCCATCTGAAGCAGCACTTACTTTCTTCAATTCTTCTAATCGAGCCGATGCCGCCGCAAGATTGTCTTCCAATATTTCAGCATCATATCCCAAGCTCTCAAACTGTTTTTCTGTTCCTCCCAATATTTCCAATTTAGCGGAACGTGCTCTCACTGCATCGAGTTTACGGGTCAAGGCATCAACTTCCCTCTGCACCGCCCTCAAATCGCTATTATCAACTTTCGTATCAACCCGTATACTCGCATCATAATTAGCCATATCTGCTCCTTTCCAAATAAATAAGCCAACACCGCCATTTACATAGCGGTTGCTGGCTCAAAGGCTCTATTGGCTATTTATTTACATATTTCATAAATTCATCTACTGCCATTTGCTCAGCAAGCGTCAAGCGTTCTTCCTTGGTAGGCTTAATGGCAAAAACTTTTTGTGCCTGCTTAATAGCCTTTTTTTCCTCTGAGGACATTTTAGGGGTTATTTTCTTTTGCCGTAAATTCATGACATTAGTAAATGTGCATTCATCCAGGTTGACCAATAATCCCATAAAGGTAAACCAGTGCAGTTTTGCTGTGTTCAAATCTATGTGGTACTGGCTTAAAAATGCCGCGTAAATTCTCCATTGGTCGATATCAAAATCCATTACCGGTACATCGGATTTCTCACCTGAATTATTATCGTGATGATATTCATTTAGAAACCACTTTAGCGCCTCTACAGCTTCTTGTATATCTGGTCGATTATCTACATATGGAAATAATAGGTCTCTTGCCGTGCAGAACTTCTCCGTTTCTGACAATGTATCATCTGTCAAACACTGCGATATCTGTATGCCTGTCTGGAAATCAGAATCTATTGGATATCCCTGCCATTCTTCCGGCAGAGGATCCAGCAATACGTTCCACATATTGCTACCTCACGCTATTTGAGCCTTTACGGTGATTACTATACTTCTCAGCGATTTGCTTCTGTCTAGCATCCTTATACTTTTTAGCAATAGGTGTTAGCTGTTCAAAGAAATCTGCAATTAAATACGCACTGGGAATAATATCACCAAATACCTTCTTGCAAGCATCTCTACCAAAAAGGTTATCTATGCCTATCATGATCTCTTTG